>CANGHX010000017.1 GCA_947453715.1 Flavobacteriales bacterium
AAATATGATTATTTGCAATGATGCTCCGTTAATGAAGATATCTGCAAGTTTTATTAGACAGTCGATTAAAGAAGGAAAAGACGTTCGATATTTGCTTACCGAACCTGTTCTGAAGTACATTGATCAAATGAATTTTTACAGGTAGTTTCAATATGAAACAGACAGATAAAGGAATTTTAATAAATCGAATTTCATACGGAGATAGTAGTTTTATCATCACATTTTATACTCTAGAAAAAGGGATTCAGAAATTTATTTTTCAAGGTGTTAAAAAAAAGAAAATTCCAATTTTTCCTTTATTAGTGGCTGAAATCACTTATTATAAAAGGCCAGATAGTGAATTGGGTAAATTGACAAATGTTGACGCTAAAAATCAATTATTAGAACTATCATTTCACCCAATTAAATCAATAATTTCTTTTTTTATTGCAGATGTTTTAAATAAATGCTTAAAACACGAGGAACAAGATGAGGAATTGTATTATTTTTTAGAGAAATTTATTCTTCATTTGAATGAAGAAGAGGAATTAGCTCACTTACCAGTTTTCTTTTTGACTGAGTTCTCAAAACATTTAGGAGTATCACCAAGTATGACATCATTAGAGGATGCACTTTATTTTAATGTAATCGATGGTGAGTTTTCAGCAATTCGTCCATCGGGTGATATTTATTACGAAGCTGAAACTGCAAGATTAATTTACTGTCTTTTTGAGAATGATTTAAAATCAAACACATTTAATAAATTAGATCGTAAAAATGCGTTAGAGGCTATGATTCAGTATTATCAAATTCATATTCCACAATTTGGTAATTTAACTTCATTATCGATAATTTACGATATTTTATATGCATAAAAAAAGGCTATCAAAACTGATAGCCTTTTTTTAGTTTGTTCGAGAATTAATCTCTAGGTTCTTTTATATATACTTTTGAGAAATCAATTGCCTCCATAGAGTTTGTTTTAAAGTCTCTAATTCGAGCATTTACCATCAATATAAAGTCTCCAGTTAAAATTGGCATTACTGGGCATCTATCGATGATTAATTGATCACATTTCACCATTAACTCATTTCTTTTTTGAGGATTTACTTCTCTTAAAGCTTGTTCGTATAATTTATCGTATTCTTGATTTTTGAATTGGAAACCATTTAATAAATAATCAGCACCATGAATGTTTCCACCATAGAAAATTGATAAGAATGTTTCAGGATCTGGATAATCGGCTATCCAACCACCTCTCCAAATCTTAGCTTGTCCAGATGCAATTGCTTTATCTCTTTCTTTAATTGTACAAAGTTTAATTTTTAAGTGAAGATTTAAGTTTTTATTTAATGCACTAACAACTCCTTGAACCATTCTATGTGATTTAGAACCTTCTTTTGTGTTTACATAAATAGATAAAGCTGGAAAGTTTTTCCCATTAGGATATCCTGCTTTTGCTAATAATTCTTTTGCTAATTCAACATTGAAAGAGTGACCAGTTACTTTACTGTTTGGATAGATATCCATAGGAGGAACAAAACCATTAAGCGCTGGGTATCCTTCTCCTTCTAAGTTTGTATTTACAATTTCTTGTCTGTCAACAGCTAAGTTAAATGCTTTACGAACATTTTCATCTTTGAACTCTTTACTTTGACAAGCAAAGGCAATATATGCCATACTCATGCTAGATTCGTTCTCAATTTTATGTTTCACATTTAAACCTTTTTGAGCATCTTGTAGCGAGCCTAAAATATTTTCGATTTCTTCAACAGGGATTTCCATCACAACATCAATCGCTTTCTTTCTAAAAGCCATTAATTCGCTTCTCTTATTTTTAGAATAAGTTAAACTGATTTTATCTAAGAATGGTAATTGATTTCCAAAATTGTCTTTTCTCCAATAATTTGGATTTCTTTTAAGAATAATTTGTTGGTCATTTGAACTTTCTAAAGTAAAGGGTCCAGTTCCAACCGGGTGTTGACTGATTTCATTACCGTATTTTTCAAATGCTTCTTTTGGCACAATACTTAATCCTGTGTGAGATAAAATTTTCTCTAAACCGATGAAAGGTTGGTCTAACTCAATTTTAACAGTATATGCATCAATTACTTTAATTCCTGAAACACTTTTGCCATTGATTCCATTTTTTGTTGTTTGCATGAATGCTTTAGCACCTTTGATATAATTCGTTAACAAGTAACTCACTTGGTTTGAATGTAATCCAGAACATGCTAAATCCAAAGAAAATTTCACGTCTTCTGCAGTTAATTCTCTCGAACCATCACTAAAACAATCATCTTCATGAAATTTCACACCTTTACGTATTATAAAAGTATATACAGAAGCATTAGCATTCATTTCAAATGATTCTGCAATTAATGGTGTTGCTTTTAAAGTAGTTAAATCTATTTTATACAATGGCTCAAACATTTGACCCAATATTCTTTGAGAAAAAACATCAATAGATTCAATAGGAAATAAAGAAGCAATTTTTTCAGAAGACATGAATTTTAATTCACCACCATACTGTTTACCTCCAACCGCAACTTTCATTGTTTCAGAGTCTGACCCAGAACAAGATATTAGAATAAAAGTTAACAGTGAATAGACAAAAATTAGTTTTGTTCGCATTTTTTTAATTGTATTTTTTATTTTTTCAATAGTTGAATATAGTATTCAAAGTTAAGAAAACCTAATTTTATAAGTACTATATTTTTTAATTAATTAAACCCTATTTTTTCTCTTACACGATTTAAAACTTCTCTCGCTACTTTTTTTGCCTTTACAGCCCCTAAAGCTAAAGCTTCATCTATTTTTGAAGTGTCAGCCATTAGTGAATTATAAGTAGATCGTTCATTTTCGTATTTGTTTAAAATTAACTCAAAAAGAGCAATTTTCGCATGACCATATCCATACCCACCAGCAAGATAATTGGTTTTCATGGTTTCAATCTCTGATTCAGAAGCAAGAAGTTTGTATAAAGCAAAAATATGACACGTTTCTGGATCTTTAGGTTCTTCTAATTCTTTACTATCTGAGACAATAGACATAATTTGTTTCTTCAGTTCTTTTTCTGGTAGGAAAATATTGATAAAATTACCTCTTGATTTACTCATTTTTTCACCGTCTGTACCAGGTATTAATTTCGTGTCCTCTTGAATTTTATCCTGTGGTAATACAAATGTTTCTCCCATTTTATGGTTAAATCTAGATGCGACATCACGAGTCATTTCTAAATGTTGTAATTGATCTTTTCCAACTGGAACAATTTCAGCATCATACAACAAAATATCTGCAGCCATTAAAACAGGATATGTAAATAAACCTGCGTTAACATCAGCTAATCGATCGCTTTTATCTTTAAAACCGTGAGCAAGAGTTAATCTTTGGTAAGGAAAATAACACAACAAATGCCACATTAATTCTGCTACTTCAGGAATATCACTTTGTCTGTAAAACACCGTTCTATTTGGGTCTATTCCAAATGCCAACCATGTTGCAGCTGTTGAATACGTATTTGAACGCAACTCTTCACCATCTTTAATTTGCGTTAAGGAATGCATATCTGCAATAAACATAAATGATTCATTTTTTGGATCATTTGCCATTTCGATAGCTGGGATAATTGCTCCTAATAAATTTCCTAAATGTGGTGTTCCAGTACTTTGAACACCTGTTAGAATACGTGCCATTTGAGTCTATTTTTCGGCTAATTTACTTATAATTTTAGCAAAAAAGCTTAGAGTTGCTGTGTTGAATTTGATTTTTGTATATTTGGTAAGTGAAGTATTGGAAATTCATAGGAGGAAATAGTTGGAAAATATATGTCGGAATAGTGTTTTTCTTGACAGGAATTATTTTATATCCTTTTTTTTTAATTGTTTTAGCGATTCCAGATTGGAAAAAAGCAAGTTTTAAATTATCTATACTTTGGAGTTGGATGATACGAATTCTATGCTTTTATCATGTATATAAAGTAAAAAAATCTCCATTACCCGAAGGGCCGTATGTAATTGTTGCAAATCATGCTTCGTACCTAGATATTTTTTTGATGTGTACAATTATGCCTGAACATCCTTTTGTTTTTTTAGGGAAAAGCGAATTATTAAGTTATCCTATTTTAGGTACCTATTTTAGAAAATTGCATATACCTGTATTCAGAACAGATAAACGCAAGGCAGCAATGTCTTTCATTCAAGCAAAAAAAATGGTCAATGAAGGATGGAGTTTAATGATCTTTCCTGAAGGAGGGATAGCAGATGAAGACCTTCCTAAAATGATGCCGTTTAAAGATGGGGCATTTAAATTAGCTAAATCTTTGAATGTTCCAATTGTACCTATAACTTTTACAAATAATCATCTATTATTTACTGATCCAGGAAGGTGGTTCGGAGGAGCTCGCCCAGGAATTTCTAAAGTTCACATTCATGATTTTGTTTCAATATCAGAAATTCAAACGAGAACTGATAAAGAATTATTGAAATTGTGTTTTGACATCATAAATGGACCTTTGATAAAAGAATTTCCTGAGGTGCTCAAGTAGCTGCGCATCAATAAATTTTCAATCTATAAGAATACAATTTTAGTAGATTATTACTTCATGTTTTAATGGAAATAAACTTACTTTTCTTTATCTTTGCTTAAAATTTTACTATGAGAGTTTATTTAGATAATGCTGCTACTACGCCTGTGGCTCCTGAAGTAATAGGAGCTATGATTCCAGTTTTGCAAAATGATTTTGGAAATCCTTCTTCTTCTCATTCATACGGAAGACAAGCTAAAGGTGTTATTGAAACTGCTCGTAGAACTATTTCTAAATCACTTAATTGTCAAGCATCTGAAATAATATTTACTTCTGGAGGTACGGAAGCCGATAATATGGCCATTTATTCAGCTGTCAATTTAATGGGCGTTAAACATATTGTGACAACTGAAATAGAGCACCATGCAGTTGGTCATACGGTAGACGCATTAATTAAATCTTATGGTGTTCGTGTAAGTTTTGTAAAATTAGATTCTAAAGGTAACATTGATTTAAAAGACTTAGAAAATGTTTTAATTACTGAAGATAAAACATTAGTCTCTTTGATGCATGCAAACAATGAAATTGGGACGCTTTTACCCATAAAAAGAGTTTCTGAAATCTGCAGAAAATATAATGCGCTTTTTCATTCGGACACTGTTCAGACGATGGGGCATTACGCTTTTAATTTACAAGAATTGGACATTGATTTCATAACATGTGCTGCTCATAAATTCCACGGACCTAAAGGAGTTGGTTTTTTATATGTAAACAAAAAAGCAAAAGTAGAATCATTAATTCATGGTGGTTCTCAAGAAAGAGGCTTGAGAGGCGGCACTGAAAACGTTCACGGAATTGTAGGATTGGCAAAAGCGATGGAATTGGCATATACAGATTTAGATGAACATCAATCACATGTTCAGTCTATTAAAACATATATGATTGAAACATTAAAGTCAGCTTTACCAAATGTAGGATTTCATGGAGAAATTGAACCTTCAAAAAGTTTATATACGGTTTTAAACGTTAGTTTTCCAGCATCTGAAAGAGGAGGTATGTTGTTGTTTACCTTAGATCTAAAAGGTGTCGCGTGTTCAGGAGGTAGTGCTTGTACATCAGGCGCAGCAAAGGGTTCGCATGTGCTAGAAGGGATTAAGTCAGATGCAACTCGTCCAAATGCTCGATTCTCATTTTCAAGATATACAACAAAAGAAGAAATTGATTTTGCGATTGAAAAAGTGAAAGAGATTTATGAGGAAATTCTAGTCTGATTTAAGTTTTTTAATGAATTCTTGTGTTTCTCAAAACTTTCGTTATTTTTGAGAAAATAGTAAACCTTGAGTAAATCTAAAAAACACATATTACTTTTGAGTTCTTGGTATCCATCAAGAGTAAGTCCATTTTTAGGGAATTTTATTCAACGTTTAGCGCAACTTATTGCAACAAAATATCAAGTTTCTGTAATTTACACCATTGCAGATGAAACTATTAAAGAAATTGAGTTAGTTGATTCAAAGAAAGGGAACTTAAGAGAAATCATTGTTTATCATCCGAAAGGAAAATCTTTTTTTCAAAAATTGCGCTTTCAAATTTTAGCTTTTAATAAAGCAGCTAAAAGAATTGAAAAAGTAGATTTTATTCATGCAAACGTGATTTTCACGAAAGGATTGCAATTTCTGTTAGCAAAGCGAAAATATAAAAAACCTCTTTTATTGTTAGAACATGCTTCTTATTTTAGAAAAGAAAAACGAGAGAGTAGATCAGTTTATGAAAAGTTGATTTTATTTTTCATTAGACGAAAAACGGATCATTTAGCAGTTGTTTCTGAATTATTAAAAAGTGACATTGCATTTGATTTCCCTGATGAATCCATTTCTATTTTACCATACCATTTAGAATTGAGTTTGTTTGAGCCGAAGAAACAAAAAGTAGAGATGTCAGATTCGAATGAACCAACGCAATTCATTCATATTTCTACATTGGATGAAGCTGTAAAAGATCCAAAAGGAATTCTAGACGCATGTAAAGTGTTAGTAAAAGGAGGTCAAACGAACTTTCATTTAACTATTATTAGTGATGAACCGTATTCTAAATGGGAGACTTACTTGTATTCTAAAAAAATTACAGAATATGTTACGTTCAAAGGTCCATTGAAATGGGATGAATTAGTTCCGTATTATCAGAATTCAGATGCTTTCATTTTGTTTTCAAAATATGAGACATTTTCAATAGTTTTAGCTGAAGCTTGGGCTTGCGGTTTGCCAGTAATTACTACGCCTGTAGGAATAGCAAAAGATTTAAAACCTGAATTGGGATATCAAGTTGAAATTGGAAACCCTGAAAGTTTAGCAAAAGGAATGTATAAAATGATGAATAACAAAGACAAATTTAATTCAACAGTTATTCGTAATCATGCTAAATTATTTTCAAAAGAACATGTTTTAAAGACCTATAAGCAGTTGATTGATTCAATGAATTAATAATCTAAATGAATAAAAAAGACGTTCAAGAAGTAGCAATGAATTTTCTTCAATCTAAAATTGATGGATTAAAAATAGTATTGGATGATATTTGTAATTCTACTTCGGAAGATTCAAAAAGTTCAGCTGGAGATAAACATGAAACATCTACTTCAATGGCTCAACTGGAACAAGAAAAAATATCAAAACAATTGCAAGTATTTCTTAATCAACGCGCTGTTTTAGAAAGAATTGATCCAAATAAAACACATTATAAAATTGAAGTTGGGAGTTTAATTCTTACGAATAAAGGATGGTTTTATTTTTCATCTGGATTAGGAATGATCAGTGTTAATAATGAAAATGTGTTTTGTTTGGCATTACAATCTCCAATAGGAGAATTATTAAAGGGTAAGCAAAAAGGAGAATCTGTAGTTTTTAATGGGTCAACGACTTCTGTTTTGGAAGTTTATTAATATTTAATATTATTCAGCTGATTCATCTAATTTAGTTTCTTCAGATTCAACAGAATTCTCTATGCTTGAAGAGTTTAAATCGCTTGTTTCTTGAGTATTAATTGTTTTCACTTTCGGAAAATAAGCACGTTGTCTGATAAAAATTAATACAATACCAGAAGTAATTGCGAAATCAGCTAAGTTCCAAATTGCAGGAAAAACTTCATTTCCACCAATCCCAGGGACCCATTGTGGCCAATGAGCTTCAAATTTAAACATGTCAACAACATTTGCAAAAAGAAAACCTGTATGACGAGTTTCAACTTGTCCGAAAATTCCACAATCGCTCTTAATTCCTGATCCTTCTAAATGATTAAAAGGCATACACGGATCATATTTAAAAACAAAATCATAGAACATCGAGTCAATTAAATTTCCAGCTGCGCCGGCTAAAATTAAACCAACTGCAATTAAAAATTCTCTTTTTACACCTTTCTTCGCTTGTTGAAACCAATAATATCCAATTCCAATAATAGCAACGATTCGAAATATACTCAAAGCCAATTTATGCCAAGCTTGAGAACCAAAAGTCGTTCCGAAAGCCATTCCTTGATTTTCAATATAGATCAATTTAAACCATTCACCAGTAATCGGAGATTCTTCTCCCGGTGAAAAATGACTCTTGATGTATATTTTAATTGCTTGGTCTAAAAATAAAATGAGGGCAATAATAGCCCCCACAATAAATATATTTTTCTTCAATGCTGAATTCACATTAATCTTTTTGAATGTTTTTAGCTTCGATACTCATAGTTGCATGAGGCACTAACATTAATCGCTCTTTAGGAATTAATTTACCAGTTACTCTGCACAAACCGTACGTTTTATTTTCTATACGAGTTAATGCGTGTTGTAAACTTTGAACAAATTTTTCTTGACGTGCACTTAATTGTGCAACTTCTTCGCGTGATAATGTTTGTGATCCATCTTCCATCATGTTAAATGTACGACCAGTATCATCTGTACCATGATTATCGCTATTTGATAATGAAGCACGAAGTAATTCGTAATCTTCATTCGCTTCATGTAATTTACGTTGAATTAATTCTTTAAACTCCTGTAGTTCTGAATCTGAGTAACGTGTTTTTTCTTGTGACATTTGTTTATATTTTTAATATTTTGAAAAAGCAATTTTAATGGTGGCAAATATAAACTAAAATTAGAAATGACAATATAGAAGTTTTCCACGAAAGGAAGGTTTTTGTTTATAATTTGGATTCAATAAAAAAGTATGTTATAATAAATGAATAATTTTGGCGTTTCAATTCAAAAATATTTTTCATTCTATGAACACCAAATTAATAACATTAACATTTTTATTATTCATAAACCTGGCCTTTTCACAAAATAAACGGTTTAATTATGGGTTGAATATTTTACCAAATTATTCTTTTGTAACAGCCATTAACCAAGGAGAACTGAATAGTGAATTTGTAAATGCTATAATGAAAAATGAAAAAAATAAATTTGCTTTTTCATGCAATGCATTCCTAAAATATAATTTTAATGACAAGTTATCATTAATTAGCGGATTGGGATTCCAAAATAATGGAGAACAAAGCGGTAAGTATAAAGTATATAGAATAGTATATAACCGAAATAATTTTGAATTAATGATCAATGTTAAATATCATTTTACAAAAAGATGGTTTGGAGTCATTGGGGTAAGCGAATTTTATAATTTATCAAATAAAACAAAGTCAATATTGTATCCGAATAATCAACGAAAAGTGAATAGTAATGTTGAAGATAAATTAACTGACTTTAATGCTTTTAATACTGGTATAAATATAGGGTTTGGGTATAATGTAATTCATAAAGAGAATTATCGAATCTTTCTTCAGCCAAATTTTCAATATGGCTTATTCGGCGTTGCTAAAAATGTGAATCTAAATCGAAGATTTGTTTTATTAGGGTTAAATTTAGGTGTTGAGTTTTAGATTTTTCAACATTTCAATGTCTTTAATTCTAATAATAACTCATATTCAGTCTAAAGAAAAAACGTAACTTTGCTTCATGATTAAGTTATTCTTAGGGAATCGTTCGGTTGTATTGTTTTTGTTGCCTTTTATAATTGCAATATATGTCTTATTGAATTTTTCTACTCATTACTATAATTATTCTTCTGTATCTAATTTTGGTTTCTGGGGAAGTCAAAAATTACCATTCTCTCAATTAACCGGACAATTAATTGCTAGTTTTTTCATATTGATGAATGCTGTCGGAGTAAATGCTATTTTCAACTGGAATGAATTTTTTGGAAGAAATAGTTTCATGCCTTCTTTGCTCTATATAATTTTAATGAGCTTTTATCACTCGTTTTATGAAATAGATGGATTATTGATTGCTCATAGTTGTTTGATAACGACATTGTTTCAATTATTCAAATTAAGACAAAATGAAGAAGGACGAAAATTAGTTTTCAATTCTGCTTTTTTAATTGGTGTAGCTGCAACTTTGCATCCTCCACTTATTGGAATTATGCCATTTGTTCTTTTTATGATTTGGACAATTCGACCAGTTGTTTTGAGAGAGTTGATGTTGGCATTGTTAGGATTTGGAATACCAATGATTTATGCTGGACTATATCTTTGGACTACAAAAGCAAAAATCAATTTTCAATTATTGGAAATACATGATAATTACAGTCGTCATCAATTTGACTTTTTGGTCTCTTCTGGAATTTTCGTTTTCTCCTTTTTGTTAAGTGTTATTAGTATTCAAGCGAACATTAAAAAAAGTTCTATTCGTTTAAAAAAGTTAGTTCAAATTCTTTGGTGGTTAATCTTTACTTCAATTGCTTTAGGCTTGATGGATTATTTTTATTTCAACCAAATTGAACGTTTTAGTTTATTAATGATTCCTTTATCTTTTTTATTAACATTCTCATTTACCCATAAAACGTTGTTTCACGTTGCAAATGGGCTTTTTTATAGTACCTTGATTTATTCTTTTGTTAAATTTTTCTTGTAAAATCAACGATTCTCTTTCGGATAATTGACTAATTTTGCAGAAACATACATAAAATGTAGACTTTGGAGAAATGAAGAGTTTGCAGAATAAATGCTAAATAGTTGAAGTTTAATGATATATGTTGATTTAATACATATATAAAAATAAATAAATATGAAATTTGGAGTAGTTACTTTTCCTGGTTCAAACTGTGATGAAGACATGGTTTATGTATTACAAGACATTTTAGGTCAAAAAGTTGAGCAATTATGGCACAAAGATACTGACTTGAAAGGAGTTGATTTTGTAGTACTTCCTGGAGGTTTTTCGTATGGTGATTATTTAAGATCTGGTGCTATTGCGAAACTTTCTCCAATTATGGGTGAAGTAATTAAGCATGCAAACAAAGGTGGTTATGTAATGGGAATTTGTAATGGTTTTCAAATATTAACTGAATCTGGTTTGTTAGAAGGTGCATTGTTACATAACAATCAACAAAAATTCATTTGTAAAAATGTTCATATCACACCAGCGTCAAAAGCTTCAGCTATTACAAAAGGTTTAGAATTAGAAAAAGCATATAAAATTCCAATCGCTCACGGTGAAGGTAGATTTTATGCTTCAGAAGATTCTTTGAAAAGCATTTTAGACAATGAACAAGTTATTTTCAACTATTGTTCTGAAGATGGAAAATTGGCGGATGAATTCAATCCAAATGGTTCATTATTGAATATCGCTGGGATTTCAAACAAAAATAAAAATGTATTTGGAATGATGCCTCATCCTGAGAGAGCTGCAGATCACTTGTTAGCGAATGAAGATGGGAAAGCTATTTTTGAATCATTATTGAAATATTGTTAAATTAATTTTCCTTTTAAAGGAAATAAAAAAATAAAAATGAAGGTATTACTTCTTGGATCTGGTGGTAGAGAGCACGCTTTTGCATGGAAAATTGCTCAAAGTTCAATGTTAGATGAATTGTATATTGCACCAGGTAATGCTGGTACACGCAATCATGGTACAAATGTCGACATTGATACAAATGATTTTAATGCAGTTAAAACATTTGTGCTTGATCACGGAATCAATATGGTTGTAGTTGGTCCAGAAGATTTATTGGTAAAGGGAATTAGTGATTTTTTCTCTGCTGATGCTGAATTGAAAAATATTCCAGTAATCGGACCTAATCAACATGCTGCTCAATTAGAAGGAAGTAAAGATTTTGCAAAGAAATTTATGTTTAAACATAACATTCCAACAGCAAAATACGCCACGTTTACAAAAGATACTTTAAATGAAGGTTATGCGTTTTTAGAAACGATGAAACCTCCCTACGTTTTGAAAGCTGATGGTTTAGCAGCTGGTAAAGGAGTGTTGATTTTAAACACTTTAAAAGAAGCTAAAACTGAATTGAAAAGTATGTTAGCTGATGCCAAATTTGGAGATGCTAGTTCAAGAGTTGTTATCGAACAATTTTTAAAAGGAATTGAACTTTCAATGTTTGTAATTACAGATGGTGAATCATACAAGATTTTACCTGAAGCGAAAGATTACAAACGAATTGGAGAAGGAGATAAAGGATTGAACACTGGTGGAATGGGAGCTGTTTCTCCAGTTCCTTTTGCGGATGCAACGTTCAAAGAAAAAGTTAAAAATCAAATTATCATCCCTACAATAAAAGGATTTAAAGCAGACGGAATCGTTTATAAAGGATTCGTTTTCTTTGGTTTAATCAATGTTAAAGGAGAGCCATATGTAATTGAATACAATTGTAGAATGGGTGACCCTGAAACTGAGGTTGTTATTCCTCGTTTGAAATCAGATTTATTAGATTTGTTTGAAGGCGTTGCTTCTCAAACATTGTCTGAAAGAGATGTTCAATTCGATGAAAGAAGTGCTTGTACAGTGATGATGGTTTCTGGTGGTTATCCAGAAGAATTTGAAAAAGGAAAACAAATTTTCGGTTTAAATGCTGTTACAGATAGTCTTGTTTTTCACGCAGGAACAAAGTCTGATGGGCCAGCAGTGATTTCTGCAGGAGGTCGTGTTTTGACAATTACTTCTTATGGTAAAAACATTGAATTTGCTTTGGCAAAATCTTACAGTTCAGCAGAAAAAATCGAATTTGAAAACGCTTATTTCAGAAAAGATATTGGTTTTGATGTAATCTAATTCAGAAAATTGTATTAGATTTACTCGTATTAGAAAAAAATGGAATCCGAACTGATTATAATAATCGCAACGCTAGTTTTTTCTGCGTTTTTCTCTGGAATGGAAATCGCTTTTATCGCTTCAAATCGATTAAAAGTTGAAATGGACCGATCGAAAGGTACGTTGAATGGCCGTATTTTAGGAGTTTTTTATAGAAATGAATCACATTTTATCGCAACTTTATTACTAGGAAATAATGTTTCTTTGGTAATGTTTGGTATTTCGGCCGCTGTTTTATTAGAGGACTGGGGTATAACAAGTTTAATTATTCAAACAACATTATCAACGTTATTAGTATTAAGTACAGCTGAATTTTTACCAAAAGCATTGGTTCAAATTAATCCCAATGGTTATCTAAAATTTACTTCCTTAATAATGATTTCATTGTATTGGATCTTGTATCTTCCAACGCAAATGATTGTTTTTTTGAGTAATGGATTTTTGAAGTTAGTAAAATCTGAAGGTGATGATAATACTCAAAAAGTATTTTCGAAGGTCGATTTAGAACATTATGTACAAGACATCAATGAACGAATCAAAGAGGAACAAGAGTTCGGAAACGAAATGCAAATTCTTCAAAACGCTTTGGATTTTTCAAATCTTAAAACTAGAGATTGTATGGTGCCAAGAATGGAAATCGTTGCAATTGAAGTAGAGGAAGGAATAGAAGATTTACAGAAATTATTCATTGAAAAAGGATTGTCTAAAATATTAGTTTACCGTGATAATGTAGATAATATAATTGGGTATGTACATTCATTTGAAATGTTCAAAAAACCGCTATCGATCAAACAAATTTTATTACCGATTTCGTTTGTTCCTGAAGTAATGCCTGCAAAAGAATTAATGGAGCTTTTTTCTAAGCAATCAGGGAATATTGCAATTGTTGTGGATGAATATGGCGGAACATCTGGTGTTATCACGTTAGAAGATGTTATTGAAGAAATTTTTGGAGATATAGTTGATGAACATGATAAAGAAGATTTATTAGAACAAAAGATATCTGATTCAGAATTTATTTTTTCAGCTAGATTAGATATTGATTACATCAACGAAGCCTATAATTTACAACTTCCAGATTCAGATGAATATGAAACGCTCGGAGGTTTGATTATTAATACTACAGAATCTATTCCTGAATCAGGAGACGAAGTAAGTTTAGAGAAATACACTTTGATCATTGACCAAGTTAGTGATCGCAAAATAGAAGTGGTTAAAGTAATTGTTCTTTAAGGCATCAACATGATTAAAATTTCAGTTTTTATTCTTGTTATTTTCAGTTCATTTTTATCGTTTTCTCAAAAAAAACTTGTTGCCGAATTACCCCACAAATTAAAAGAAATTTCAGGCCTTGCATTTTTAAACGATACTGTTTTGATTGCTCACAATGATAGTGGTAACGAAGCAGAAATTTATTTTTTAGATTTACTTGGAAATAAAATTCATACAGTTGTAATTGAAAATGCTGAAAATAAAGACTGGGAAGATATTACAGTAGATCAAAAAGGACACATTTATATTGCAGATATTGGAAACAATAATAATATGCGAAAAGATTTGTGTGTCTATAAAGTAAATTCCCAAAATATTCTCGAAAAAGAGTCAGTGAAAGCAGAGAAAATAGCATTCAATTATCCTGACCAATTAGCTTTTCCGCCTGAAGAGAAGGATCTTCATTTTGACTGCGAAGGAATGGCATTTTATAAAGATTCATTGTACTTATTTACAAAATGTAGAGCAGAACCTTTTGATGGAAAAACATTTTGTTACACGATTCCAACAAAAGCAGGAACGTATAAAGCAGAGAAGCAATTTGAATATGTTTTAGGAAAAGGTGGTTGGTGGAAAGACGCGGTAACAGGTGCTGAAATTAAAAATGATAAATGTTATTTATTGACTTATGATCGATTAGTTATTTTCTCATTTAAACATAAAAAGTTAGAATATTTACAGCAAATTGGTTTAGGTAAAATCTCTCAAAAAGAAGCTGTTGCAGTTAATTCAATTGGGCAAATTTACATCGCTGATGAACGTCATAAAGTTTTAGGTGGAGGTAATCTCTACCGAGTTAAAATTCCCAAGAAATGAAATTAAAAATTCAAGATTTTGATGCAGTCATCTTTGACATGGATGGAGTTCTAATTGACTCCGAACCATTATGGAAAATTGCGATGGAAGATGTTTTTAAGTCAGTTGGATGTAACCTAACTCGAAAAGATTTTCAAAAAACGGTTGGACTTAGAATTGATGAAGTGATTTCTTATTGGTATCAACATTCTCCATGGGAAGTAGTTTCAAAAGATGAAGTAGAACGTAAGATCGTGCTTCGTATGATTGAGTTAATCACTGAAAATGGTTCGCCTTTGACAGGTGTAATCGAAATGTTAACATTTTTGAAAGCGAATGGGTTGAAAATAGGTTTGGCAACTTCTTCTTACTCCGTTTTAATCAATACAGTTTTGGATGTATTAGATATTCGATACTTTTTTGATTATACACATTCTGCAGAAAATGAAGCTTATGGAAAGCCACATCCAGCGGTATATTTAACTGTGGCGACTTTTTTAAACGTTCAACCAACGAAATGTTTGGTAATTGAAGATTCATTAAACGGAATTATTTCTGGTAAAGCAGCTCGCATGAAAGTTGTTTGCATTCCTGAAAAGACACATACTCCAGAACCGAAATTAGCACTAGCGGATTTTCAATTTGATGATATGTTAATGATGTTGGAAGCGATTAAATAATTCAAATATCATTCGGAAAATACAATTTATTTCCAGTTTCGATTTCTTTTTTAAACTTGGATTGGACAATTTCTTGAACCGTTTTATTTTCGATTTTACACTCCAACCAGGAAATAATATCCAAATATAAAAACGGACGTTTTTCAAAAGGTTGTAACGAAAGCTTTACCAATTTGTGATGCAATATTTTAAACGCACGAATTAATTCAGAATTGCTTGAAAGAGGAAGAGAACGTAAAAAATTAAGAATCTCTCTCTGAACTCCATGTAAATCGCCCATTTTAATTAAAAAACGGTAAACACTCTTGATTTGATATTCTACCAAATCATCATTTCCAAGTTCAAAATGTGCAATCAAATTCAAAATTCGAGCAAAGGATTGAATATCTTCTCTTAATGTTTCTTCCTTAAACTGAATGACTTTATTTAGATACCAAATCGACTTTTTATTATCGCCACTTCCAAAATAGAGACAGGCAATTTTGTAATAAAAAACCATGATTCGATGACTATCTAATTGATCTTCATATTTTTCTATGTAACTTATGATTTCAGGTACAATTTTCAGTCCTTCAGTGAAAGTTCCTTCTAAGTAATGTTTGTTAATTAGATTTGAATGAAGATACAAATTGTGAAGAATGACTTCATTTTCAGGCTCTCTATTCGAAAAAGGGTATCTTTCTAGTTTTGTTAATTCCTCAGAAAAGCGCTTGTAACTTCTTAGGTTAAATAATGCATTTAATAAATTGTGTGTGCCTTTGAGGTACATTTCCCGCTTAGAATCTTTCATCTCAGGATATTCCTCGAATAAATCAACCCATAGACGAGCGTATTTATAACACATCAAAAAATCTTGATTCATGTAATAAAACCAAACAAACGCATTGTACAAATGCATTTTCTCTTCGAATTTCATTTCATCAATTCGATAAGGTTTTAAGCGTGAATAGAAAAACTCTTTCGTGAATAAATAATCTTTTTCATCTCTCGAAAATCCAACCTTCAAATAAAGTGCATACAACTGTAAAGCTAAGTTTGAATAATCGACTGAAGATTCAACATGACTTTGCAATTGTGTACTTTCAAGCGTTAGTTCATCTGAACGTGTTACGATCGAACGTGTAATATATTGCGATTCAATCACTTTTTCAAATTCGACTATTTCCAGACAAAGGATTGTTGAATTAGCTTTTTGAGCCAATTGTTTTGCTTTGTCAAGCATTTTTAAAGCTTGGTGATAAAAAGCTTTTTGATACAAAACAGTTGAGAAATCTATTAATTCTCGAATTTCAATTTCGATGTGATGATTAGTGTATTGTAAACGTAAACTGGTTAGAAGTTGTTTATATAAATGTGCTTTAATATTAGATAACTGAGATTTTTTGATTTCGGTCAATTTGGCAAGTGCCACTTCGTCCGAATAATTAGAAGTTTTATCTATAAAATCAAATAATTGTAAAAATTTTAATTCCTCAGGAGTAGAAGAATTCCTATTCGCGTACAGTTTAAAGCTTCTCTTTTCAGCTTTGGATAATGATTGAATAAGTTTAATTAAATTATCTGTTGTTGTTGTGGACATTGTAATTTAATATCAATTATTTTAATTTAAAACTTTGCAAATTAATTACTTACTTTATTTTAATCCATTTTGGATATCGTAATTTTTTTAAACAATTGTTTCTTCTAAAAAACAAATCTCTTTAAATTTGCAATGTAGTAAAACACAAAAGCATTTGAGAATCGTCTCAAACAAATATGCAAAAAATAAGTCAATAAGTTTCAGTTTTTTGAAACAAAAATATATTCAACTTCTTTACAAGAGTAGGGGTATTCTTGTATTATTTTCGGTTAACAGCAAAAAAATCTCATTGATTTCTCGATGAGATTTTTTTTTGAAATTATTTTTTAATAGTTTTTTATGTTTCCCTCCTTGAGAGTTTGTGCCGATAGTTATCTTTAAGGGATTAAGGGAGGTGACAGTGTTTTAGTTATTTAAAATAATTTATACATTTGATCAATTATAACTAGCAAAATGAAATTCTCTAAACAACTCATCTCTAAACACCAAAAAACCATTAAGGTTTTAGTAGTCATTTCTTTTTTTATTTTACTACCCATTGCTTGTAAAAAACAAAAAGTACACGAACCCACCTTTTGTGAACTTAACCCCGACCAATGCGCCCCTATCACCGAAGCAAAAGATTTTTTCTTATTTAAAATGGGCTCATGGTGGGTGTATGAAGAAGAAACATCTAAAGAGAGAGATTCTGTATATGTGACTATTTATCAAAACACTGATAATTATGATTTTAATGCTGAATATTATAGTAGTTATTCTGGTTATAATTATCATTATTTTCCTTTCGCTTTAACTGGTAAACCTGTTTGTGATATTAATTCATCAAATTCTGAACCATGTTTGCATATTAAACGTAATAGACATAAGCCAGGTGGTCCAGTAGATGAGGAGCAATGTTTTTTTGTATACTATAAAATAAATTACAAACTTTCAACTTTTAGTGGATACATGAATCAATGTACAGATAACTATATCATGGTTACAGATATTTTTAAGAATTATGCTCTCAATAATTTTACTTTTGGCAAAACTGTTAAAGTGTTTGAAAAATGCCAAGTATCTGAAAATAACCAATCTACTAATATTTATTATTCAAAAAATATTGGGATAATAAGAAAAGAGCTTTTGGATAGTAGTCAAGTTTGGAACTTAGTCAATTATCACGTAGAGCTATAAGAATTTATTTTTTCAATTCCCTTCTTTTCGCTGAGAAAATAACGCAATAAAAAACGCAAAAAGTGTAGCTCCTAATTGAGTTTCGATGGTGTCTTCAATCAAAGCTGTAACGCAAAAAACGATAATAAATAACAATCCTAAAATATCTTTGTTTTTAAGTTGTAGTTTTATAAACACACTAATAAATACAATAAAAATAATAAGTCCAACGAGTCCGAATGTTACGATGTTGGTAAGATAAAAATTATGTGCTCTTAATCGATTTTCAGGTTTTAATTTTGTGTTATTCAAGCTGTATTCTTTGTTGAATGCAATTTGAACATCACCTGTTCCGACGCCAATCAACCAATTGTTTTTTATAATTGCGATAGCTGCTCTCCAAAATTCTAAACGTTGCAAAAGTGAATGTCCGTTTGGATCTTCATTGTTTTGAAGTTGATATTTTAAGCCATACAATCGACCGATTAAACCCGTTTTATTTTCATTCACATTTGCAATTCCTTTTTCTATGGATTCAATGTCAGCTGAAGTCAATTGGTCAATTCCCGAAGCATCTTTATTTAAATTCTTAGAGGAAATGTATCGAATGATTGTTGTTCGAATTCGTTGATTCAAAGAATCTCTACCATAATACGAAATAGTTGATTTTTTATTCCATTCACGTTCAAGTTCTTTATCGCATATAGAAAGTGAAATTGGTCCGTTTTCAGCTGTTCCTCTTAATGTAAAGTCATTTTTATAAGGATTACCTTCAGCTGTAATTTTAGGTAGTTTTTTGAAATCAATTTGAGAATAGGTTTCTGGTTTTAAAAAATTGAAAATAAAATATATACCAACGATTAAAATTGAACAAATACCGATTAGTAACCATTTGTTTTTTCGATACAGGTGAATAAAGGTGTGAACAAGATTGGCTGTTAGTAATGAAATAATTCCAGTTAAAACTTGACTGTAAAAAGTGTAAAACAATAACCAACAAATAATTATTATGAATACAACCTTCAGATTTCTTGAATTACAATTTTTTAGATAATAATAAACAATAGCAATTGAAAGAATAATTAAAATGGAGAATCGAATATGCGAGCCAAACAAAGACATTTCACGAATATCAAGATAGGTGTGATGCCCAATAATATGATTGTAATTCAAGAAGTTGATTAGAGAACTTAAGACTACGCTAGAAACTAAAAAACTGAATAAAAGGTTTATATGTTGTTGAGTAATAGGTTTTGATACAAGAACTAAAGGTAAAATAAGTATTGTTGATTTTGTTCGAATGTCACCAATAGCATATGCGTAATTGGTAGACCAAATAAATCCAATAAAATGAAGTAGAAAATAAATGACCAACCATTTGATGACCGAATTTGATTTTAGATTTTCCCAATAGGTTTTAAAATCTGCTTCAATTAGGATGTTTAGTAATACCAACATTGTCCCCAAAGACATGAGCACTTTGCTAAATGACATTCCAATCGCAACGAGTGAAAAGCCAAATAAATGAAAAAATAAATGAAAATCTTTACGATTCAAATTTTTAAACATAAGCAGATAAAATTCGCCTAAAAGACTATTTAGAAAAGATAACGCTTATTTTTTAAGAATAGTATTGTATTCCTTTTTGTTTTCTAGAATTTCTTTCGCTTTATTGACAAAAAGATCATTTCTGAAAGCATCAATAGCTCTACCTTTTTGGTAATAGTAACGCGAAATGATTTCGTTCTCTAAAAGCATTTTTATTTCTTCCTTGAATTTATCTAAATCTCTTTCTTTAGAAGGTGTTACTTTTTTTAACAATGCTTCATATTCTGCTTTAGAATCTTCGTAATAACCTTCTTTCACAGCGATTTCTTTCATTTTCTCCAATCGTTCTTCCGAAGCTGTTGAATACGTAAATGTATCTTTGATCACGAAGTTTTTAAAATCATTAAATTCTTCATCTGTTAATTTAAATTCTCCTGCTGGAGCAATTTTTGAATGAGTTGCATGGTATTTAGTAGCATAATTAAACACTAAATTATTACCATAAACCATACTTGTTAAACGGCTAAATTCTTTTTCTTCAATTTTTAAATCTGGCTCAATTCCTCTACCATCGATTACATCACGACCATTCGTAGTTTTGAATATTTTCAATAATGAATCAGCAATTTCCTTTGGTTTTTCGTCATCGCCTTTGTCGTAATATTCCAAACGTTGAACGCATCTTCCTGAAGGAGTGTAATATTTGGCAATCGTTAATTTCATTTTAGATCCATATTTTAAATCATATGTTCGTTGAACCAATCCTTTTCCATAGGAAGTTTGACCAATGATTACCGCTCGATCTAAATCTTGTAAACTACCAGAAACAATCTCACTCGCTGAAGCTGAACCTTCATCAATCAAAACAGTTAAAGGAATTTCTAAATCCATTGGCGCTTCTTGTGTCAAGTAAGTTCTATTTTCGTCTGTTACTTTTCCTTTTGTTGTCACGACAGTTTGATCCTTTTTGACAAACATATTAACGATTCTAACGGCTTCAATCAATAATCCACCACCATTTCCTCTCAAGTCAAATACCAATTCAGTCATACCTTTCGATTTCAAATCTAAAAAGGCTGTTTTCACTTCTTGTGAAGCAGTTTGAGTAAAACTAATCAATTTGATATATCCAATATGATCGTTTAACATTCCTGAGTAAGGAACATCTGCCAATTTTATTTCGTCACGAGTAACCGAAATTGTTTTTTTACCTTCTCCTTCACGTTCGATTTCAACTTTGATTGTTGTTCCTTTTGGTCCTTTTAAAGAACTAGAAACATCATCTGAGTTTTTTCCAACCATATTTTTACCATCAATAGATAAGATTTTATCACCTGCAACAAAACCAGCTTTTTCAGCTGGATTTCCTTCGTATGGTTCTGCAATATAAATATAGTCTCCAATTTTACGAATCAATGAACCAATTCCTCCATATTGACCAGTAGTCATCATTCGATAATCTTCCATATTTGATTCGTGGTAATAAACTGTATAAGGATCTAATTCCTTTAACATTGCATCGATACTGATTTTAGAAAGATGTCCAACTTGTGGCTCATCTACATAATATTTTTCAAGGTGTTCATAGATTTGATCCATCAACTCCATGTTTTTTACCATTTCAAAATGATTGGATTGACCTATCGATTGAAAAGATAAAAGAAGAATAAAGATAAATTGAGTTAACTTCTTGAATGCTATCATATTGTTTTTCATTTTATTCAATGTTTTTTATTATTTGTTCAAACAAAAGTTCGTTTTTTTTCATCAATGTTGTAAATGGTATTTCTTCTCGAGAAGTATATACCATAAACATAATAATGTTTTTTTGACTTTTTGAAATTTTATCTTCTAAAATCATTTTGTTAAACCGAATCGTTTCGCGCATTAATCTTTTAATTCTGTTTCGATCATGTGCTTTTCTAAAATTACGTTTCGGAGCGGAAATAGTAACTTGAAACGGAGCTTCTAACTTTTCATCTACTTCCAAAAAGTGAACCACAAATGGATATTGTTTTATAACTTTTCCAGTTTTAAAAACACCATCAATTAATTTTCTTCTGCAAAGTTTATATTCTTTTCCGAATGATTGATTCATGCTACAAATATAAACATTGATTTTGTAATTTTTAATTCTAAAGAATTACTTATATTGTTTGTTTCCTTTTCATAGAAATAATGTAAACTCCAGTGAAAATTAACATCATATAAATGATTTTATTGAATGTAATCGTATTGGTGTAATCATCCGCAACTCCAAGTGCGCTAAATAATACAGCAAACAACATCACTAATACAGGTTGTAAATAAATATATGAGCTAGAAATGGCTGGACTTAGATATTTTAATCCATACATGGTGAGCAAGTAAGTTAAAAATGTAACGCCTATTACCACATAAACTATTTTAACGATGATTGAAGTTGTCAAAGCTGAAAAATTGGTTGCAAAAAGTTCGGGCAACGTAGGAGGGAAGCACAGTATGAATATTGCACCAAATGTAAATGTATAAGTTATGACTGTTAAAGGTTTGTATTTTTGCATTAAAGGTTTTGCAATCACTAAATATATGGCATAACTTGCAGCGTTAATGAACAAAAAGAAATCACCTAACATAGAATCGCCTTTACTTGTCCCGCCTGCTAATGTTAAGAGTATTGCACCTGTTGCTCCGAGTCCAATTCCAATTACTTTTTGAATTGTGATTTTTTCTTTTAGAACAAAAAAGGAAAGTATTACTACCAAAATTGGATTAATGGTCATAATAATTCCTGAATTAATAGAGGAAGATAAATTTAAACCGTGAAAGAAAAAAAGTTGGTTAATAGTTACTCCAAACAACCCACAAGCGATTAATCGGAAATAATCTTTCTTTTCAATTTTTTCATTGACAAAAAATAATTTGACAATCCAAAATAAAAATGTCGCACCTAAAGCCCTGAAAAGAATAAAGACATTCGGAGTCAAATAAAAAGGCATTACACCTTTCGCCAATATATGACTTGCGCCATAAAAGGTATTTACCAGAAAAAGTGCAATGTGAGCTCTAAGTGTTTTGGTCATTAAGCTTTGAATGATTTAACTGCTGCTTCAACATCTTTTTTTGCATTTCCAATAAATACTTCTTCTCCATTAATCATAAAAGGACGTTTCAAAAAAGTGTATTCTTCTAACAAATACTTTCGATAATCTTCTTCAGTTAATTTCATTTCATTTAAGCCTAGAGAGCGATATTTAATTGCTCTTTTAGAGAATAATGCCTCATATGAACCAACCTTACTTTTTAGCCAATCTAAAGTTGTGGCATCAATATTTTCAACTTTAATATCTTGAAGTATTGTTTCAGCCGAAGGATTAATTTCCTTAATTATTTTTTGACACGTATTGCAATTGCTTAAATGATATATTTTTTTCATGGATCGCTATGTTACAATTTATTAATAATTACATCTTTGGAATTTCCATACAAGTTTTTCATTCCGTCGAATTTTATTAGATAGTATGTATCATTAGATTTTAAAACGTAATTAAATTCACCTGTAAACTTTGTATCGTCTTCATCTTTTAAAAATAAACATAACGCAACATTATTAGGTAAGTCTTTTCTATATGAAACACCATCACCATCATTTATTTTTACGCTGCATGCAGATTCGAGGTATGAAATAATTACGCATTCCCCATTTTTTTTTACATAATAACTAAGCTTACTTTTATCATTTTCTGATAAATATTCAGATTCAATTTCACCGTTATTTTCTTCACCATTTAATTGAAGGTCAAAACTTATTACTCCTGATTTTTCAATAATGCTTTCACTTCCAGATTTTAAATTTTTGTAACTACAAAATAGTTTTAGACCATTTTCTGTCAAACAAAAATTTAAATAAAGTCCTAACGAAGGATGTACTGTCGTTTTACCTCCTTTTGTCTTAGCATATGACAGATTTTGGTCATTAAATTTTGATTTTTCGTATACTTCATCTGAGATACATCCATATGCATATAAATCGTAACCTTTTATATTAAAATGATGAATTGAATTCGATAAATTATTAAAGTTATCGTAAGCTAATTTGTATGTTTTTGAAGTAAGTTCATTTTCTTTTAATTTTGATTGTATAATGCAAAACATATCATCCCCAAGAACAAATTTAGGTTTTGAAAGTTGATTACTTTCAAATAATTTATTATCCCATTCAATATCTATGGCTTGATATTCTGCTACTAATTTGCTATTTATTTTAATAATATGATATTTGAATTCATCATTCGATAAAACTGCAATAAAACCATCTTTATAAGCACCCAAATATATTGTATTCAAGTTTTTTGAAAAGGGTAGTAATGCAGTAATATTTTCAGAATAGTTAATTGCTTTTTCATTTACTTTCCCTTCTTTATCGATTTGATAAATAGTAAATAGAGTGTTTTTTGCTTTTTTACCAGTTGGCTTATTTATGAAATAAGCATAATCTGAATTGCTATTACAAATGTATTTGTTATTGAAATTATCAGGCTCTATTTTTGTATTCCATAGTAATTTTCCATTCTCATCAAAATACTGAAAATGACGATAGTTTGGTATCACTGCATATAATTGAGTCTGAACAATTCCTAAGAATCCATTACCCCACGAAACAAAATCTTCAAATGAACCTCCTTCGGCTTTAACGATGTTTTGAGAATTCCCATTAAAACCTAATAAAAAGATAAAGAATAATGAAATTGTTTTTTTTAGTTGCATAAATTTGATTTAAATATTAAATTATTTGAATACAAACATACAGATTTATATAAATTTAATATCCATTATCGAGAATATTAAAATTTCTAAAATAGAACTCTTAATTCCCTTGCATATATTGATCATTCGCTTTACGGTCTTCTTCTGTACCTTTACCACAACCATTTTTAGCTTTTTTCTTTTCTAACAACCAAATGTATTTGATCTTGAATAAAATAGGACGATATTGAGAAGAATACCATTTCAAACGTGGATTGGCATGATCGTATTCGTAAAACCCTAAGATAGGTAGTTGAACTCCAGGAATTAAATAACTTCCTCGTTTTAATCTTATTCCAAAGCCTAAATCGTAATGTAATTGAGAAACAAATGCCTTATGAAAATACTGAGTTGATGGTAATACAGCATCTTTGTAACCTCTGTTGCCATCCATAACTCTGTAATCGAAATTTACTCCAAAACCATTATCTATAAAAAATTGTTTATTGATATAAAAATTATGGTGTAACGTAAAACGACCATAAGCATAACCATTGTAAAAACGACCTTCACCTGTTTCAGTATTCATAGTTTGACCGGCACTGTTAACATATTGAATGGTTGTTTTCTCTGTTCCTCCAAGATATTTGAAACCAAGTCCCCAGTCATAGTAACTGATGATACGATGACCAAATAATTTCAATTTAACATCAGCCAGAACTTTGTCTGGGTAATGTGCCATTCCTATTTCAGCAAATATTCCAATCAAACCTTTAGGGTCAAAAGAATAATTATAAGGTCGAATAGAAGTGTCTGATTGAAAAGTTGGATTTATTTTCTTTGTTAACATATATGTTGGACCAATTGAAACTTGAAATCCGTAATTTCTTAAATCTCTAAAATCTCTCGTTCCAAAAGCTTGTTTTCTTTTTGTTGGAGTTAAATCTCTTTGAGAAAAAAGCGGATTGAGAAATCCAATGCAAAGTACGATAAGAAAAAGAATTTTGTTCATATGCCTATTTTTGAATGTAAAAATTACCTATTCTTCAAAAATAACGATAATCGATTTGTTAGTTACTGCGAAAATTTATAATTGTTCATTGTCAATTGTTAAAAATTCCATTTCATTGTTCGGGTATTAATAAATGAAAATGAAACTTTCCATGCAGTTGTAGGATTGATATGGTTTCCATCTGCTGCAATACCATAAATTCCCAATCGGAGTATTTGTCGGGATAATCTGAAATTCCTTTCTAAACCAGCTAAAATCTCGTAATGTTGCCAATTTAATTCTTGCACATACAATGCTCCTCCACCAACTACTAATCCAATTCTAGTTTTTTTCATGAAAGGAATTTTATTTATGATGGCACTATTGTCATGGTGAATCACATGTAATTCGTAGAATATTTTCTTAGATGGAAGTGATTTTGATAATGCCTGGAATGAATAGAGTGGATTAGAAAATAAAAATGGATCACTTCTTCGATTGTATTTATAGTCAGCATCGTAAAGTGCTTTTGAACTTAAGAATTTACCTGTTTTAAAATGATAACTTGTCGTTCCTAAAGTTCCTATCTTGAAATTTTGAGTCATACCAATTAATCCATATTCGTGATTCACATCACTTCCAAATAATTTTGGAATTCCTCTTTCATAATTAATATAAAACGTTGGCCATTTTGAACCAAGAACAACTTTACGTTTACTTTCTTTCATGTATTTTTGACCAGGTGTATATCTCAAATTGATTTCACCTAAAAGTGCTTGATAAGTAGCAAAATTCGAAGGTTCATTATTTGGAAGCACTTTATCAAAAGCAGTAACAAATTTATACCCATCTATATTTCTTCTTTCTGAATAAAAAATATTTGTAGTCAAATATAAACCATTGATTAATTCTCTCGAATGAAAAAGTGTTAGTTCTGTTTTCTCAATAAAATTCTTTCGCTTATAGACTTGTGTTACTGCATCATAACCGACAATTGCGCCATAATCGTTTGAAAAGTTAAAGCCAACATTTCCAAAATGAAAAGGATCATATAAATAAGAAGCGTATAAAGTACCTTTAATATCTTTATTTAGAAAACCATAAGAAATTTCTGAGTATAAATCAATACTTCGTTGGTCTTTCCATTTTTTATAGAAATAAAAACCTGGACAAATTCGAGGTCCAGCAATATAAACTGGACGAATTAATCCAGCAAATGAATTTATTGTCCATTGTGTTTTTTTCTCTCTATTTCGATGATCTACACCAAACCATAAGATTTTTAGGGCAGTTACTTTATTAAAAATACTATCAATAGAATCAAGATATTCTTTTCTATTTTGGTAATCATAAATACTGTCTTTTACAATTATATAACGCTTTTCTTCTTCTGTTAAAGTGATGTTTCTAGTTTTATTCCAGAATGATGAATCTTTTTCATAGGCTTCATCTTCCGTTACAGATAGTTCATTACTAAAGAATTTTGGTGAAAATTTCGGTTTGAAATTGTAATTCGTGAATGATGCAGCTGTATTTAATTGAGAAATTTTGTTCTTATTTTTTATTCCGTAAGTCAATGTTTGTGTTTTCAATACGCACATAGAATCGCCAGGTGTATCAAACTCTTGTTGAATTTTAAAGTAATCATAGATTAATAAATTCCCTTTTGCCATGGTTAATTCCAGTTTTTGAACCAACCAAACTGAATCAATAACCCAGATATACCCTTCTAATGTAGTAGTAGCCGTACTTCTAGGAATGATTTTTATTTTATGGATTTTCCGACCGTTTTCCTCATATTGCTCAACTAATCTGTATTTATAGGAAAGAATTCCTGGACCAGAAATAGGCGAACTAACAGGTGATTGATGTAAATCATTTAGATGTAATAGATTTTCAAAGAAATTAAAGTTTGATTTAACTGTTGTTGTATAATATAAGTCTTGCGTATTTCCTCTCGCTTCGTATGCGTTTCGAATTTCTTTTACCTGATTCACAGGAGCGTAATTTCGAGTTAACTGAACTTCAATTAGATTCATTCCATTCAAAAGCGTGTTTTCTGCTTTTTTCTTTTCTTCAAATGGATCAGCGTTTACATCAATTGGATCAGTAGAGTTTTGTTCTTCCTTTTTCTCAGCGGCTTTCTTTTCTTCCTTTTTTGCTTTTTTCTCGTTGACTTTATAATCAATTTTCTCAGTTGCTTTTATGTATACATCACATGAATGAGGAAAATTCCAAGGGTTAATATCATCTCGTTTTGCAACGACCTTCAGCATGATTTCTCTACCAGGATTTGTTTTTTTAGCAACAATATCAACATCATCCAAACTTTGAATTTTCGTTGGAAACAATTGCATGTCTTTTTTTAAATCTGAGTTGTTGATTGAAACATAAGATTCTCGATCATCGTAGCCAACTGCTGAAAATACTAGAAAATACTCCCCAATAAAAAGCCGCATTTCATAATAACCATTTACATCGGCTACTGTTCTTAATTCAGAGTTGTTTTTAGAATAGATTTGAGCAAAAGGAATTGGTATATTTTTTTCATCAGATACCACACCACTTACTAAATTTTGACCAAATGAATCAGTCAAAAAAGTAAACGTGAATAGTAGTAAAAAAAACAGCTTTTTGGTCATTGTTAAATCTCGTATTTAAAAGTTAGATGTTAAATCCGATTCAAAATAAACGAATCAATTTCAAACTTATTGTTAAAAAATGGTAAATCAACTATTGAAATGTATGAGTAAGAGTTTTTGTTGGATAAATGGTTATTTCGACTTCGCTCAATAACCTTCGACTTCGCTCAGTAAATTCACTTTGTTCATGAAAGCTTTTGTTTATAAAATTATTCACGACTAATATTTTTTGTTTCTAAAAAAAAATAAAGCTGGCTGAGCGGAGTCGAAGCCAACATTATTTTCTTTTTATAATCATTCTAAATAAGTAGAATTTAATCTGAATTATTATTAATTTTGTAAAAGGATTAAGGTTTTCAAAAACTAAAATCCAAAATTCATAATCCAAAATTTAAAATTTTAAAATATGTATCCTCCAGAGTTAGTAAGACCAATGAAAGAAGATCTTGTAAATGCAGGATTTCAACAATTAGTTACACCAGAAGAAGTAGACAATTCTATTAAAGATTCTAAAGGAACTTTATTAGTAGTTGTAAATTCTGTTTGTGGTTGTGCAGCAGGTAATATGCGTCCAGGTGTGAAATTATCTTTAGCAGGTGATAAAAAACCATCAAATTTAACAACTGTTTTTGCAGGTGTCGATGGTGAAGCGGTTGCTCAAGCTAGAAAATATTTCTTACCATATCCTCCATCTTCTCCTTCTATTGCTTTATTTAAAGATGGAAAATTGGTTCATTTCTTAGAAAGACACCATATTGAAGGTGGGACAGCTCAAATGATTGCAGAAAATTTACAAGAAGCTTACGAAGAATTTTGTAATTAAATAACTGTAAAACAATATTTTAAAATCCTTCAGAATTTCTGAGGGATTTTTTTTTTGAGTTACTTGTAACTTTTTCTGATGTTGATTGTCTTACCATTAAATAAGTAATTCGAATTCAAAAATTAAATAACTTAAAATTAAAGATAATGAAAAAGATACTATTAATACCCGTTTTTTTCTTTGCGTGGTTACTTAGCCACGGACAAGAGAAAGAAAAATCAACTGAGCCGGACACAACACGAATGAATATTGGTAAAACTGAGATCATTTTTGTAAATCATGAAAATGATGCTGTTGACGGAGAGCCAACTGATACAATTGATGCAAGTCCAACTGAAGAAGAAAGAGAGAAAAATGAAGCGCACTGGGCCGGGATGGATTTGGGATTTAATATGTTGTTGAATAATCAAAACACAACTAATTTCGGAGCACATGACTATTGGCAAAATGATCCTGCTAAATCCATCAATTTCAATTTGAATTTGATGGAACATAAATTCAGTATCTACAAAAACTATGTTGGTATTACAACAGGTTTAGGGTTTGGCTTTACGCAAATTGGATTTATAAATAATTATATTTTACAAACTTCGAAAGACAGTTTATTTGCTTATCAAGATACTGTTGCAACCTATTCTAAAAATAAATTGAGAGCTGCTTATTTTCAAGTACCCTTATTACTGGAGTTTTGTACAAAAGCGGATGATGATCACAATTTTTACTTAGCAGCTGGTGTAGTTGGTGGTGTTCGTATGACATCAAGAGTGAAGCGAATAGGAAAAGAAGACGGAAAAGATTTTGAGCAAATTAATAAAGGAACATATGCTTTAAATGCTTTCAAAGTTGATGCAACTGTTCGAATGGGTTATGAAAATTGGGGAGCGTTTGCCTCATATAGTTTACTTCCAGTTTTCGATACTAAAATGACAGACGAAATTCATCCATTTGTTTTTGGTTTATCGTATAATTTTTAAGAAATAATTAGTGTGAAAGAAAGGCTTGGGTTAGAAACAATCCAAGTTTTTTTTGTTTATGTATTTTGACTAACTACATGACAAAAAATATAAACAATTGATTATCAATAAATTAAATCAGAAAATATTTGTTTAAGACCTTAGAAATCAGTATCTTAGATGATGTTTCGAAGCAGTCATTCAAGTCCGATTTCCAAGGTTAGTTACGAAGATACAT
>CANGHX010000018.1 GCA_947453715.1 Flavobacteriales bacterium
AGAGGAATGGTTGGTTCAGCAATTGTCAGAAAATTAGAAAACTTAGGTTTTACAAATATTATTTTTAGAACTTCCAGTGAACTCGATCTAAAGCATCAGATTGAAGTTGAAAATTTCTTCTCAAAAGAAAAACCGGCTTACGTTTTTGTTGCAGCAGCTAAAGTTGGGGGAATTGTTGCGAATAATATTTATAGAGCTGAATTTATTTATGAAAATTTGATGATTCAAAATAATTTGATTCATTCTGCACATAAATTTGGAGTAACAAAATTATTATTTTTAGGAAGTTCATGTATTTATCCTAAAAATGCACCACAACCTTTAAAAGAAGAATATCTATTAACAGGTGAATTAGAAAAAACAAATGAACCTTACGCAATTGCTAAAATTGCAGGAATAAAAATGTGTGAAAGTTATTTTAAACAATATGGATCAGATTTTATTTCAGTAATGCCAACAAATTTGTATGGTTTAAATGATAATTATGACTTAGAAAAAAGTCATGTTTTACCAGCTTTAATTCGAAAATTTCATCTTGGAAAAGCATTAATTGAAAACAATTGGAACGAAATAAGAATTGATTTAAACACAAATCCAATTGAAGGTATTACTGGCGAAAATTCAGAATTTGAAATTAGTAGCATTCTTTCTAAATATGGAATACAACTATTGAATAAGCAAGTTTCAATCACACTTTGGGGATCAGGAAAAGTATATCGTGAATTTTTACATGTAAACGATATGGCAGAGGCATGTGTTCACACGATGATAAATGTTAATTCTCAAAATTTGTACGATGAGTTAAATCAAACACATATTAACATTGGTACAGGTGAAGATTTAACAATTTTTGAATTAGCAGAAATGGTTAAAAACATTGTTAATTATGACGGGGAAATCATTTGGGACTCAACTAAACCTGATGGAACTTATAAAAAACAACTAGATGTTAATTTAATTCATCAATTAGGTTGGAAACATAAAATCAATTTAAATGAAGGAATTAAATTGGTATATATTCAATACATTAATAGAAATTAAAACAATTTTGTTTTAGATGATAAAAAATAAAGTAGTACTTGTTACAGGTGGGGCTGGATTCATTGGTTCAAATTTATGTGAGTCTTTATTGAACAATAATAATGTTGTTAAATGCCTAGATAATTTTGCAACAGGAAAAAGAGAAAACATTGAACCTTTTCTTTCTAATCCAAATTTCACATTAATTGAAGGGGATATTCGTGATTTAAATACTTGCAAAAAGGCTGTAGACAATGTAGAAATTGTTTTACATCAAGCAGCGTTAGGTTCAGTTCCTAGATCGATTAATGATCCAATTACTAGTAATGATGTAAATATTAATGGTTTTCTAAACATGTTAGTTGCTGCAAGAGATGCAAAAGTTAAGCGTTTTGTGTATGCAGCTAGTTCGTCAACTTACGGAGATTCTGTTAATTTACCGAAAGTAGAAGAAGTTATTGGTAAACCTCTTTCGCCTTATGCAATTACAAAATATGTGAATGAATTATATGCTGATGTATTTTATAAAACCTATGGTTTTGAATCTATCGGTCTAAGATATTTCAATGTGTATGGTAGAAGACAAGATCCAAATGGTGCATATGCTGCTGTAATACCAAAATTCACTCAATTATTAATGAATTTAGAATCGCCTACTATTAATGGTGACGGAACTAATTCAAGAGATTTTACATACATTGAAAATGTAATTCAAATGAATCATTTAGCTGCGACGACTTCAAATCCAGAAGCCATTGGATCAGTATTCAATACTGCAGTTGGTGAACGAGCTAATTTATTAGAAATGACAACTCTTTTGAAAGAATATTTGAAAGAATTCAATCCTAAAATTGGTGAGGTTGATATTATTCATGGTCCTGAAAGATTAGGTGATATCCCCCACTCTCTTGCTTCGATAGAAAAAGCACGAAAAATTTTAGGATATGAACCTTCTCACAATTTGAAAGCTGGCTTGAAAGAAGCTGTTGAATGGTATTGGGGGTATTTTAATTGAATTTGAAATTGTTAGAAATTAAAAGTATATCAACAAAGAAAAATGTGATTTGGAATTTAACAAATCACTTTAGTTCTTTAATAATACTTTTGTTTTTTTTTCCCTTTCTAATCAAATATCTAGGTGCATCAAATTATGGATTCTTTATATTTTTAGGAACAATTAATGGAATAGCAAATATTGCTAATTTTGGTTTTGGTGAAGCTACATTAAGATATGTAGCCTTACACTTTTCAAAAAATGAAATTAAAAAAATAAAAGATGTTTTAACAACTTCATTAATAATCTATTGCATCCTAGGATTAATTGTAGGAGTATCACTTTATTTTTGCGCTCCATTTTTCACTCAAATTATTAAAGAAAAAACTATAACAAATTCGGAATCAACATTATTAATAAGAATCTCAATAATTTCATTTTTAATTCGCTTTTCATTTGGAGTTTTTCCAATGATACCACAAGCATTTCAACGGTATGATATCTCTTCGAAAATATCTATGTCTGAATCTCTTTTAAGAATCATATTATTTATAGGAACAATTTATAATGGTTTGGGTTTAGTAGGGTTAGTTTTTAGTGAATTAATAATTGCTCTATACTATGTATTTATTAATTATATTGTTTCAGCATATTTATTTAAAAAAATATATTTTATTGGAACTTTTTCAATTGAAATATTGAAGCAAATTTCAGGTTATTCTTTATACGCTGCTCTAACTCAAATAATTGGTTTGCTTTGGCAATATTCAGATAGGTTATTAATTGGATATTTTATTGGCAGTGCCGCAATAGCTTATTTTTCAATACCTCAACAAATAATTTTTAAAGTGTTAAGTTTTGTAGCGGCAGGTTCTTCTGTTTTATTTCCAAAGTTTAGTGTTGATAACATTAATGAACAAATAAAAATATTATACAAGAAATTCACAACTATTTCTTTGTTCTTAACAATAATATTATTTTCAACTATTGCTTATGTTATTTCTGATTTTTGCTATATCTGGATTTCTCCTGAATTTGCTCATCAATCTAAAAATATTGCAATAATATTAGCAGTAAGTTGTATGGTAAGGGGTGCATTTCCTATTTATGAAAATCTATTTAAAGGAATTGGAAAACCAAAATATAATTTATATGTTATTATAGGAAGTTCATCAATTATTGTAATCTTAGATTTGATTTTAATTCCGATGTTAGGTCTTAAAGGTGCGGGAATTGCTTATCTTATAAGTCCAATAATTGGTGTTTTAACAATTTATTTAATTTATAAGAAAATATTTAAAGAAAGTATTATTGAACCAATAATACTTTATGTTTTACCATTAATAATTGGTTATTTTGGTTTAATATTTTTCTTTTACATCAGCACATTTTTCACTTTTAAACCTAGTTGGATACTTATAATATGCAAATCAATCATTTTTGCGACTTTTATATTTTTTTCACTTTGGTTCTATATTAAGTTAATTGTAAAAAGTAAATATCATTTTATATTAAGTAATTATTTTTCAGATTTTCAATTCACAAAATTGAAAAATATATTAATAAAAAAATAAATTGTTGATTGTCATGATAAAAAAAATAATTTTTAAAATTATCAGCAAAAAAAGAATTGAATTCTTAAGATCAAATCCATTTTTCACAAATGGAAAATTTAGAGATAAAATTGTTGATATTCAAAAATATATAAATATCAATGATAAATCAATAGGTAATGAACCAGAAACATCTGTACTATTGTCGCGAAAATTTGCTCATATAATAGATAAAGGTTTACATAGACGTGATGTTCAAGCTGGTCATAGTAAGTCAATTGAATTAGCGTTAAATAAAAACTTAAATTGCATAAATTCAAATAATTACCTAAAAGATGAATCTATTATTTGGGCAGAAGAAAAACATAAATTATATTTAAATTTACAAGAGTCAAAAAGCATTGAAGAATTGGCTGAAAATCCTGAAAATCCTGAAATTAATTTTGACTCATTTCTTAAATTCATAAAAAATAGAAGATCAAATCGACAATTTACTTCAGATCTTGTATCTGATGAAATATTATTAAAATTAGCTGAAACGATTAATTGGGCAGCATCAAGTTGTAATAAACAACCAAACAAAATTTTTATCACAAATAATCCCAATTTAGCAAGTGAATGTTTAAAACAATGTAAAGGTGGAACTGGATTCAGTAGAGAAATACCTTGTTTTGTGTCGTTTTGCGTTGATATGAGGGGTTATTATCTGCCGCATGAAATGTATTTACCTCACATAGACGCCTCTTTAGGTGCACAAAATTTCTACCTCGCTCTGCAAACTTTTAATTTATCTGGGACAAGTTTGAGCTGGGCATTAAAAGATGATAAAGAAGAAAGAAAACTTAGAGAATTATTAAATATTCCGGATTATTATCAAATTATATTTAATAGTGTTATTGGATATGCTTCGAAAAATTATATAACACCTTCTAGAAAATCAATTAATTCCTCAATTTCAATAATAAAATAGTTAATATTTATGACTAAAATTTTATTAATAAACCAGTATGCTGGAAACAAAGGAGATAGAGCTGTTCTTTATGCATTGATTAGATTACTGAAAAAATCAAATAATAATACGAAAATAACAGTTTCAACATCAAACCCTGAATTATGGAAAAACTATAAATTTTATAAAGAAAATAACATAGAATTTATTTGTGAATCATGGAATTATGCTGAATCAAAATCAATAATTACAAAAGTATATTTTAATTTATTAAATAAATTTAAAAAGTACACATATACAGTCCTTAAATTCAATTATCTTACCTTAAAACTACCAATAGCTAGATTAATTGCAAATTCTAAATTCATAAAATCTGCAAAAGAAGCTGATCATATTGTAAGTGTAGGTGGACATCATTTTACAACTATTCTTTCAAGAGATTTAGTTTCTGAAGTATCATTTGATTTATGTATTTCATTGATGCTAAATGATAATGTAACACTTTTTTCACAAAGTATTGGACCATTTGAATTTTATAAAAAATCTAATAGAAAATTTATTCAGAAAATACTTAATAACTGTAAAAATATTTTGGTCAGAGAAAATATTTCTTTGAATGTTTTGAATGACTTTAAAATAAATTGGCCTACAATAAAACTAATACCTGAAACAGTAATTTCTCTTAACAATTTATTTTTAGAGTATAAAAAACCAACGGAAAGAGAGAATATTGTTGGAATATCGATTTATAGTACTAAAAAAAGAAACAAAGAAGAAAAACAAAAATATATTAACACTTTTGCAGAGGTAGCAAATTTTTTAATTCAAAGAGATTACAAAATTTTATTTATTCCAATGGAATTAAAAAATACTGAACCTGATGATAGAATTATGATTAATCAAATAATTTCAAAAATTAATAAAAAAAATAATTGTGAAATATTAGATAATGACTTGGAAACTAAAGAACACATTCAAGAAGTTTCAAAATGTAAATTTTATATAGGACACAAAACCCATTCAATTGTATTCGCTTTAACTTCCGGAACTCCTTTAATTGCAATAGAGTATCATCCTAAATCTAAAGAGTTTATGACTCAATTTAACGTAGGTGAGTATTCAGTAAATGATTCTGATTTCGAATATATCAAAATTGAAAAACTAATAAATCAAATTGAAAATAATCTTAATGAGATTGGAGCCTCAACTTTTGAAAAAAGTAAAATACTCTCTTTAAAATTAGAAGAAATAGTTAATAATTTGAAATGAAAATTCTGTTTATAACAACTGGTTTTCCTCCTTATATGTTTTCAGAAAACATAGTAAATGGAAAATTGGTTTTAGCGTTTAAAGAAAAAAACTGGCAAGTCGATGTCATTTCAAAAAAAGAAGATGTTACTTTTTATTCAAATGATTGGGATTACCCGTTTGAATCACTTAAAGAAAACACAATTGAAATTGAATACAAATTAGGTAATAAAGTCATAAGAATTTTTGATTATTTAAAATGTTCTTTGCTTTTGGGGTTTTATTCAATGAATGGTAATAGATGGGCTTATAGAGCATATAAAAAAGCTTTACAACTAGCAACTGAAAATAATTATGATTTTATAATTTCTAGATCACCTGATGATATTGCTCATTTAGTCGCGCTTAAATTAAAAAACAGGAAAAAAATAAATTGGATTGCTAATTGGAATGATCCTGCTCAAACTATATGGCCACATCCATATAAGTTAAAATTGTCATTATTAAAAAGACTTTCAAGTCAAAAACTAACAAAAAATGTTTTGAAAAAAGCCAATTATTTGACATTTCCATCTGACAATTTATTTAAACATTTTGAAAATAATTTCAAATCAATTTCGAAAGCAAAATCAAAAGTAATTCCTCACATAGAATTTTCAAATTTGAATCTTGAAAAGATAGAGAACAATAATTCTACAGCTGTTAAATTATGTCATTCTGGAAATCTATCTTTGGAAAGGAATCCTGAATTATTATTTAAAGCAATTGCAGAAATTAATGAAAATTCAGAAATTAAAATATATTTAGATATTATTGGGAAGATAAATTCATATTCAATGGATTTAATTAAAAAATATAAATTGAATAATTATATTAATTTCCTGGGTTCGTTTAATTATTTTGATTCTATTCAACTAATTAATAATTATGATTATCTAGTTTTGGTGGAAGCGGAAATGGAAAATGGATTTTTTTTCCCTAGTAAAGTTGTCGATTATTTTCAGTGTAATAAACCAATAATATCAATTTCACCAGTGAATGGTTTCATGAAAGATTTATCAAAAAAAGAAGATAGAATAATTTTTATAGAAAATACAAATTACATAGTTTTAGTTAATACTTTGAAAGAATTAATTAATAATCCATTTGCTAAAAAAATCGAAAAATCAGATCTATTTTCTTCTGAAAGGGTTTTAAAGATATATTCAGAACTTTTTCAAAATAATTAAAATGAAAAAAATATTAATCGTTTTTGGAACGCGTCCTGAAGCTATAAAAATGGCTCCTATAATTAAAGAATTCCAAAAAAATACTGGCTTATTTGAAATTAGAATATGTGTTACTGGTCAACATAAAGAAATGTTATTACAAGTTTTAAAGGTTTTTGACATTGTACCTGATATAGATTTGAAAATAATGAAACCAAATCAAGATTTAATTGATATCAATTCCTTGATTATGTCAAAACTAAAAGTTGAAGTTTTAAAGTACAATCCTGATCTAATGTTGGTTCATGGTGACACTACTACAGCGTTTGCCTCAGCACTCACAGGTTTTTATTTAAATGTAAAAATTGGTCATATTGAAGCAGGTCTTAGAACTTTTAATTTAAAATCACCTTGGCCAGAAGAAATGAATCGTCAATTTACCGATAAAATTTCAGATCTTCATTTTGCTCCAACACTTCAATCTAAAGAAAATTTAATTAAAGAAAGTATTAAATCAGAAAGCATCCATACTGTTGGAAATACTGTAATAGATGCATTACTATTTGCTACAGATAAAGTCAACAACAATAATACAATACAAAATAATATTGAATTACAAATAGAAACATTTGGTTACTCATTATCTTCTAGGAAAAATCAAAAGAAAATTTTAGTAACAGGGCATAGACGAGAAAATTTTGGAGATGGATTTAAAAACATTTGTGAAGCGATAAAAAAGATTGCAAGTAACAATCCAGATGTTGATATCATTTATCCAGTTCATTTAAATCCTAAAGTTCAAGAACCTGTTTATAAAATATTAGCAGATGTAGAGAATGTTTTCCTAATTAAACCTTTGGATTACTTACCTTTTATTTATTTAATGCAACAATCGTATTTTATACTAACAGACAGTGGAGGAATTCAAGAAGAAGCTCCTTCACTTGGAAAACCGGTATTAGTTATGAGGGATACGAGTGAAAGACCTGAAGCGATTGAAGCAGGAACAGTTAAATTAGTGGGCACTTGCACAGATAATATAGTTATTGAATGTGAAGAGTTATTGACTAACTGCGATAAATATTTATCAATGCAAAATGCAAAAAATCCATATGGAGATGGGAAAAGTGCTTTTGAAATAGTACAAGTTATCAAATCTTATTTCAAAATTTGAAAAAGTTAGAAAATATTAAAAACCTTGACGGAATTAGAGCATTAGCTGTTTTAATAGTTTGTTTTGCGCATTTTTTCCAAGTCAATGAAAATTATTTATATAGTGACTCAAAATATTTGGGAATATTTTTGTTTAAATTTTCTCAAATCGGATTAAATGGTGTAAATCTCTTTTTTATTTTGTCAGGATTTTTAATAACTAGAATTTTATTAAATTCAAAAGATTCTAAAAACTACTTTAAAACTTTTTATTTAAGACGTTTAATTAGAATATTCCCTCTTTACTACCTTGTATTGATATTGTCTTTTTTTATACTTCCTTATTTTATAGGTATCGATGAACCGGGAAAAAATATAATATCCAATCAAATCTGGCTTTGGTCATATACTTCAAATCTTTCAAGTATATTCTTCTTTAGTGGATGGGATTTAAGTTTAAACTTTCCTTCATTCGGACATTTTTGGTCACTTTGCGTTGAAGAACATTTTTATATTTTTTGGCCATTTTTAATATACTTTATGTCGATAAAAAACTTGAAGAAAAGTTTAAAAATTATTCTAATTTGCTCTTTTTTATTATTTCTATTTAATAAACATTTTGATTCACAATTAGTTTTTCTCAAATGGTCCAGTATAAAATATTCAGGGATTTTGAGTCTAGGAGGCTTAATTGCTATATATGATAATTCCAGTATAAAATCAACTTACATCTATTCCATTTCTAAAAAAACATTTTTCCCACTTTTGTTTGTCTTCCTAATTTCAAGTCTAATAATACCAAGAAATTTTTTATATTTTGATTTTATAAACATTATCTTTTCTAGTTTGTTTTTCTCAGTTTTGATAATTTGTGCAATTAATAAAAATAAAGTGATAGAATACTTATTTAATAATCGAATTTTATCTTTTATTGGTAAATTAAGCTACGGAATTTATGTTTATCATGGATTAATTCGACCTTATTTAAGTAAATACATATTGCCCCAAGTAACGCATATTTGTAATGAAAGTATACTAACAATAGTAGTTTATACTATTATAAGCACTTTGATATCCATTATTATAGCATACGTCAGTTGGATATTAATTGAAAAGCAATTTTTAAAACTTAAAACTAAATTTGATTATTGAAAAATAGATTAAAATATTTCATTACAGTTATTAACTTTAATTTTATAAGATTATTTTTAAAAAAATCGAAACCTATTTTTTCGAGTATTTTAGTAATAGCTCCACATCCAGATGATGAAATAATAGGACTTAGCGGAGTTATTTTACAAACTATAAAAAACAAAGGTGAAGTATTCATATTGTTTCTAACAGATGGTGAAGGTTCAAAAGCAGATAATGATTTAAAAAAAATAAAAATTGAACGAATAAAACTTTCTGAAAAAATATTAAATTCAATAAATATTTCATCTGAAAAGATCTTTAGATTTCATTTAAAAGATGGTGAAATTCCAAATAAAAATGATGAAAATTTTGATGTCGTTTCCTTAAAATTAGCGGAATTAATTGATGAATTAAAACCAAAAACAATATTTTCAACTCATGAATTTGATTATTGGCCATTTGACCATGTTGCATGCTCCAATTTAGCTATAAATGCATTGAAAAATTCAAATCATAATTGTGAGTTGTGGTTTTATTGGGTTTGGACTTGGCATCATTTAAAACCATTGAAATTAAAATCAATTTTTAAAAGTAAATCTACAATTGTTTCAATTAAACAAGAATTAAAAATAAAAAAGAAGCTAATTTCAGATTACTTAACTCCAGAATCTTCATTTAATAAACCATGGAGTGGAGAATTACCAAAATCAATGATCTATCCTTTTTCAAAAGCAATAGAAGTTATCGAAAAATATGAAAATGAAAAAAAATAAATTTCATTTTGAATGGTTTAATAATTGGGAAGAAATTCTTGATGCTTCTTTTATTGAAAGATGGGATGAAACATATAAATCTTCTATCAATAGAGATGTTTTTCAAGAACCTCAATTAAATCTAGCTTGGATAAAAACGTATTTACCAATACGAACTATAAAACCTATATTTTGCATTGCTAAATACGGCGATGTATTTTTCTTTTGGCCACTTATTAAATGGCATCAAAACTACAAAAATGCATTTCTGAAAAAAATCATTCCAGTTGGATATTCAGATTTTGATTATCACGACCCATTAACTAATTGTGAAAGTGAAAACTTATATTCAGAATTTATTGAAGAATTAATTGCTGAAATTTCAAAAAATTATCAATTTGATAAAATTGAACTAAATGGATTAAAAACAAAATTTAATCACAAGAATTTAATTTTAGAAAAGGAATTTTGCCCATACCTAAATTTTTCTTCAATAAATACTGAAGATGAACTGTTTCTTAAACTATCAACCAAATTAAGAGGCGATATTAAAAGACAAATTAAAAAAATTGAAGACAATGGTAAATTAGAGTTAATTGCCCTTTCGAATATAGAAGACATTAATATTAACTTAAATACTTTTTTAGATTTGCATTCAAAAAAATGGCCTAATTCTTATAAAGCTCCAAAGTTTCATATTAACTTAATAGAAAACGGTTTAAAATGCAAGCGTTTACATTTCTCGATTTTAAAATGTGGTAAGGAAATAATAAGTTGGCATCTTGGTTTTATTGATAATACTACATTATATTATTATATGCCAATCATAAATGATAAATGGAAAAATTATTCACCAGGTAAAATACATTTATTCTTCCTAAATAAATTTGCCATAGAAAATAAATTGTTAATATTTGATCACTTAAGAGGAGAAGAAAATTATAAGAATGGATGGACAAATGAAAAGAAAAAATTATATATTCTTGAAATTTATTCTCAAAATATTTTAAGTAAAATTAAAATAAGTATAAATAAACTCAAAAATAGATTATATTGAAAGTATTAATTCTTATTCCTTGTTTATTGAATGGTGGAACTGAAATGCAAACATTTCAGTTAGCTTCAACTTTAGTTAAATTAAATTATGAGGTTGAAATAATAAGTTATTTTGAGTACAACGAATTAATTGTACAAAAATTTAAAGAATTAAATTTAAAAGTTCATTTGTTAAACTTTCAAAGAAGCATCAAACCTACAAAATTTATTAAGGAACTAAAAAACGAAATAAAAAACATCAATCCAAATTTTGTACATATTCAATATATGGCTCCTGGCTTTTTAACACTTGTAGCAACAAAATTGGCATTCGTCAAAAAAATCTATGTAACAATTCATCAGCCATATACTAAATCACATAAAATGATATCAAAAATTTTAGTTCGTTTAGCGGCTTTTTTTTCTACTAAATTTGTTTGTGTTTCATTAAATACTGAAAATAGTTGGTTTGGTAGTTCTCGGTTATTTAATTCAAATTCTACTTCAAAAAAACACTTTACGATATATAACTCAATTGATCTTAATAAAATTGATAATATCATAAACTCAACAAGAAAAAACTATTATTCTAAGCAAACGAGCGAAATCATCACCATTGGTGCTTTAGCTAGAATGCGCCATGAAAAAGGAATAGATATATTAATCGAATCATTCAAAATATTAAAGACCAAATATTCAAATATTGATTTATTGCTGATTGGAGATGGTCCTAACATGAATGATTACAAAAAATTAGTTAATAAATCTAACCTAAATCAATCTATTCATTTTTTAGGTGAATTATCTTGGGAAGATGCTATTTACAATATAAATAATTGTGATATTGTTGTAACCCCTTCTAGATTTGAAGGTTTTGGGCTAAGTACAGCAGAATCTATGGCTCTTCACAAACCAATTGTTGCTTCAAACGTTGATGGATTAAAAGAAGTAGTTTCTGAATTTGAAACTGGCTTGTTTTTCTCAAATGAAAATATAAATGATTTAGTATCAAAGATTGAATTGTTAATTTTGGATACTGAATTAAGAATTGAATATGGCAATAATGCTAGAAAAAGGATCAATGAAAAGTTTACTTCTTCAAATTTTGAAGTTAACATATCAAAATTGTATTTAATCAAATAGATAAATGATAAGTAGAGAATTTAGGAGATATTATACTTTTTTATTAACCTGTAGTTTAATACCATATGTACCATATATTTTCCCGTTTTTTCCAGAAAATATTCTTGGTTTTAATATGACTGGATGGGCTTGGATAATGATATTTTTTGTTTCATTATTTAAGCTTTTTAATATCAAAAATATATCCTTTCCTTCTCAATATTGGTTACCTTGGATAATATATTTGGTAATAAATCTAATAATTGATTTTTCATTTTTAGGTTTGCAATTAACGCTTCAATATATATTGCCAATTATCATTGGATTAATTTGTTCAAGTTTTAAATATAATGCTATTTCTTTAATATGGTTATTTAAACAATTTTTAAAATTGTGCATTTTAGTATTTGGATTATTTATTTTTGGTTTTTTTTTTAGAGATGGTTACACTGCAGCTTCTGCATCAACACCAATGTTAATTTCTATTTATGTTAGTATACTAATTGGATTGTTTTTTTTAACTAAAAAAATAAAATATATTCTCTATTATATTTTATTTTTCATGATCCCATTCTTGGATGTAACTAGAATGGGGATAGCCGCTTTTTTGGTAATACTAATTTTTCATTTTGCGAATGTTAAATTGTTCAACAAATTATTATTTAGTTTTTTTGGAATTTTTATAGTGTTAATTGTCTTCAATTCCAAAGGTTTTCAGGAAAAAACATTTCATAGCGGTTCAGGAAAAATTACTGACTTCAGCTTAAATTTTTATGAAAATGATGAAATAAATAATAATGGAAGACAAACCTGGAGATTAGCATTAGAACCTGGGTTAATTGCAAAACCTTTTTTTGGTAATGGACCAAGAAATGATGCACAAATATTAATTATCGCAAGTAATAATACAATTAAAGAAGCACATAATGACTATTTATCTGTAAGGTATAATTATGGTTATATTGGCTTAATTATACTTTTTTATGGAATTATTTTTACTTTCAAAGACATTTATTTTAAAGTAAAAATCGTTAACAATAACTATTCATGGTTAATCGGTAAATCAATATTAACACTTTTTTTAAGTTTTTTAATGTTTATGTATTCTGATAATATATTAAAATACACTATATATTTCCCGAATATTTTCTTTGCTATGATTGGCATTTTTTATAGCCTAAATAAGAATGGATTAATCCAAATACCTATATCTAAAGTTGAGCTGATTAAATATGATTAACAAATTAAATATAACTGTTGTAATACCTCTATACAACAAAACAAATAGCATATTAAATGCTATCGATTCAATTATGAAGCAAACCATTGAAGTTTCTGAAATCGTAATTGTAAATGATGGTTCCACTGATGATTCAATTGAAAAAGTAAATTCTTTGATAAATAACAAGATTAAAATTTATGAGCAAATTAATCAAGGAGTATCAGCTGCGAGAAACAAAGGAATCGAGATTGCAGAGGGTGATTGGATAGCTTTTCTAGATGCTGATGATCAATGGAATCCAAATTATATTGAGACAATAAATGATTTACATATTTCATTCCCATCATGCTCAGTTTTGGCAACATCATATGAACTTCAAGATATAAATGGTAATAGAAAAAAAAATATAATCAACAATATCAGATTCCGAGAAAAAGGTATTTTAGAAAATTATTTTGAAGTAGCTTCCACTTCAAATCCACCACTTTGGACTTCTGCGATAGTTGTTAAAAAAAGTTCCATTTTAGATGTAAATGGTTTCCCTATAGGAATAAAACTTGGTGAAGATTTGATTACATGGGCAAAACTGGCCTCTAAATTTTCAATTGGCTATTCTTTAAACACAATGGCTATCTATTTTTTAGATTCATCTCAAAGTTTTTTAGAAAATCCACCAAGGATACCAGAAAAAGAAGATTATGTAGGAAAAGAATTAACAAAATTGTACAGACTTAATAAAGAACAAAAACATTTAAAAAAATACATTTCACATTGGTTCAAAATGAGAGCATCAATCTTTTTAAGAATCGGTGATAATTCAAAAGCATTTAATGAAATACTTAAAGCTTTGAAATACAATATTTATAATACTAAATTATATGTTTACGCTATTTTAATATTATTGCCATTAAAATATAGAAATTCATTTTTTAAAAAATTAGCATCCAACTAAAAATCAAATGACAAAATTGATCATAAACATTTATAGATATATTTTTTCAAGACCAAGATTTGAGAACTTCAATCGCGGACTATTACACCTAAGCCTTCGAGGATTAGGTGTATTGAATTATGAAAATGATATAGTGAGTGGAGAAAGATTCTTGATTACAAAATTACTTCCAGCTATTATCAAAAAAACAAATCCAGTCTTTTTAGATATCGGTGCAAATTTAGGAAATTATAGCAAAGAATTATTTAAGCAGTTCCCTAATGCTACCATCCATTTATTTGAACCACAAATTAATAATTATAATTACTTAATTAAAAATTTTAACAGTATAAACTTTGTTCATCACAACTTAGCCGTCGGATCAGAAGTTGGTGAAATAATATTATTTGATAGATCAGATCGAAATGGTTCGTCACATGCTTCAATATATAAAAATGTAATAACAAAAATTCATAAAACAGATGTTGTTGAATCAAAGATTAAAATGACAACAATTGATTCATTTGTTAATGAACAAAAGATAAATAACATTGATTATATTAAAATTGATACTGAAGGTAATGAATTATCAATTTTAAATGGAGCTACAGAAGTATTAAATAAAAATACTATAAACTGTATTCATTTTGAATTTAATGAAATGAATATATATAGTAAATCATTTATGAATGATTTTTCAGAAATATTAATTAATTTTGATCTTTATAGATTATTACGTACTGGGCTAATTAAAATTACAGATAAATCAATTTTAGAAAGAGAGTTTTTTGCTTATCAAAATATAATTGCAATTAACAAAAATGTAAAAATTAAATGAATTTGAATAAAAATGTATTAGCTCCAATATGCCTTTTTACGTTTAATAGACTTGAAGAGACTATTAAAACAATTTCAGCTTTAAAAAACAATCATCTTGCAAATCAAAGTGATTTATTTATTTTTTCTGATGGATTTATTAATAAATCAGAAGAAAAAAAAGTACAAGAAGTAAGAAAATACTTAAATTCATTAGCCGGATTTAACTCAATTACTATTTTTGAATCAGAATCAAAAAAAGGTCTAGCTAAATCAGTTATTGAAGGAGTTTCAAAAATGTTTGAAGAATTTGATTCAATAATAGTATTAGAAGACGATTTAATTACATCACCAAATTTCTTAAATTTCATGAATCAAAGTTTGAAATTTTATGAGAACAATGATTCTATTATGTCAATTTCGGGTTATACTTTAGATTTAAAATCACTTAAAAATATTAATAAAGATTATTACATTGGACTTAGAGCCTCTTCTTGGGGATGGGCAACTTGGAAAAAAGAGTGGGTAAACATTGATTGGGAGGTAAAGAATCACAGTGTCATAAAATATAATTTATTCAAAAGAATTAAATTTATGAAAGGTGGAAGTGATTTACCTAAAATGCTGAGAAATCAACAATCTGGTAAAATTAATTCTTGGGCAATAAGATGGTGTTATCATCAATTTATAAATAAAAAATATACTGTTTTTGCATCATCTTCTAAAATAATGAACATTGGATATGGAAGTAATGCAACTAACACAAAAAAAACAAAAAGATTTTATACTGATTTAGATAATTCTAATCAAATAGATTTTAGTTTTGACAATGAAATCAAATTTAACGATAGTTTATTGAGAGAATTTAGACAAAAATTTTCAATACTAAATAGAATAAAAGATAAATTAATAAAATTGTAAAATTTTGAGAATATTATTCATTCTTCACTTACCTCCTCCAATTCATGGAGCAGCCATAATAGGAGAAAACATTTTCAATAGTTCCAAAATAAATAATCAGTTTAGCACAAAATATTTAAATTTAAGTACGTCTAAAAATATTAGGGAAATTGGAAAAAATCCATTAATTAAATTATTTAGATATCTTAAAATTTTATTCTCAACATTTCGATTATTAATTACATTTAAACCTGATATAGTATACATTACATTATCATCTTCAGGAATTGGTTTTTTAAAAGATTCTATTATTGCATTAATTGCTAAAATGTTTCGAGTGAAAATCGTCTATCATTTTCACAATAAGGGAATAGTAAAATATCAAAATCGAGTTTTTTATAATTTAATTTACAAACTAATACTAAAAAATTCAAAAGTTATTTTATTATCAAAATTATTATATTCTGATGTTGAGAAATATGTAAAACTTAAAGATGTATTTTATTGCCCAAATGGTATCAAAGATCTTAATTTGGGGAATAATGTTAGAAAATCGAATTCAACAATTAAACTTTTATTTTTTTCAAATATCATAAAATCCAAAGGCATTATTGATTTAGTTGAAGCTTGTGAAATATTATTTAACAAACGAATTCATTTTATTTGTAATATAGTAGGTAATGAAGGTGATTTAACAGAAAAAGAACTTAATTCAATAATAATTTCAAAGAATCTTAAAAATCATATATTTTATTTAGGTAAAAAATATGATAAATCAAAAATTGAAATTTTTAAAGAATCAGATATTTTTATTCATCCAACTCACAATGACTGTTTCCCTCTGGTTTTATTAGAAGCGATGCAATTCAATTTAGCAATTATTTCTACAAATGAAGGAGCTATTTCAGAAATAATAAATCATAATAATTGTGGTTTGTTAGTCCCCAAAAAAAATGTGATTTTACTTGCTGAAAATATTGAAAAGCTAATATCTCAAACAGAATTAAGAAATGAATTAGGTAACAATGCAAGAATTAAATTTTTAGAAAATTACTCGTTAGAGAAATTTGAAAATAATTTTATACGAATAATGCACGAAATTTATGAAAACTGAAATTTTAGGTTATAAAATCGAAACTGATTTTCCAGAAATCAATATTAATTCAGAGAGTAAAATTATTATAAACACTTTAAATCCACATTCTTATATAATTTCAAAAAAAGATTTTATTTTTAAAAATGCTTTGAATCATTCTACATTTATTTTGCCGGATGGAATTGGAATCGTAATAGGTGAAAAAATATTAAACAATCGTAAAATTAAAAAAATTGCAGGTGCGGATATCCATGAATACCTAGTAAAAAAAGCAAATTTGGAAAATCTTTCTATTTTTTATTTAGGGTCAAAAACTTCCACCCTCATGAAGATAGAAGAAAAAATTAAAAATGATTTTAAAAACATCAAATATAGAACCTATAGTCCTCCATTCAAACAATTATTCTCAACCCAAGAAAATATTGAAATAATAAATGCAATAAATCATTTTAAACCAGATATTCTTTTTGTCGGAATGACTGCTCCAAAACAGGAAAAATGGGTTTATGAAAATCAATCAAAAATTGATGCTAAAATTATTTGCTCTATTGGGGCTGTTTTTGATTTTTATGCTGAAACCATAAAACGTCCAAATAAATTTTGGATCAAACTTGGATTAGAATGGTTAATCCGATTAATTAAAGAACCCAAAAGAATGTTTACTCGAAATTTTATTTCTACACCTATATTTTTAAAAGATCTTTTTCTAGCTAAATTTTCAAGTTTTTTTAAGTAATTTTGTACATATTATTCATAGAAATGAAAGAGATTTTTGTACAAAGCATATATATTTTTTTACTTTCATTTGTAATTGTATATATAATTACTCCAAAGATAATTAAGGTCGTTATTCACAAGAGCTTAATGGATCAGCCAAACAACAGAAGCTCACATATTAATGCTACGCCTAATCTAGGTGGAATAGCGATCTACATAGCATTAATTTTTTCATTCTATTTTATTGAGCCAGTTGATAAATACAATGTTTTAAATACGTTAATTCCTGGTTTAACAATATTATTTATTATTGGTCTAAAAGATGATTTAGTTGTGTTATCTCCAATTACAAAGCTTTTTGCTGAAATAATTGCTAGTTCTTTTATTACTTTCCATGAAAAATTTAGTATTGAAAATTTACATGGATTTTTGGGTATTGATCATATTCCCGTTTATATTTCCATACCTCTAGAAATATTAGTATTAATAACAATTATTAATGCCTACAATCTAATTGATGGTCTTGATGGTTTAGCTTCAACAATAGGAGTGATAATTTTCTCCACCTTTGGAGTGTTATTTTATATTACCCATGAATATTACATGCTATTGCTTAGTGTTGTTTTGGTCGCTAGCTTACTAGCATTCCTCAGGTTTAATTTTAGTAAAAACAAAAAAATATTTTTAGGTGACACCGGTTCATTAATTATTGGCTTTATGATCGGGGTAATGACTTTAAGATTTTTATCTTTATCTTACTTAGAATTAAATAAATTACCTTTTAAAATTCAAAATATTCCATTAGTTGCATTAACAATTTTGATTTTTCCTATTTTTGATTTGACAAGAATAATTATTATTAGATTATGGAATAAAAAAAGTCCTTTTCAACCAGATAGAAATCATACACATCACTTATTAATTGATTATTTAAAACTATCACATTATAAGATAAGTCTTTTGATAGGGACTCTAAATATTCTTCTAATTTTAAGTTTTTCTCAACTATTAACCATTTACAATCAATATATTATCTTACTATTTTATTTTATCATACTATTTACTTTTAATTCATACTTATTTCATATATCAGCAAATGAAAAATGTGAAATACTTAAAAATAAAATTTTTATATTTTTTAAAAAAAATAAAACTATTTAAATACACCGTAAATAGTGCTATTTTTGCATAAAATTCAAACAAAATGAAATTACTTTTTTCGATTTTATCATTAATTTTTCTCTTGTATTCTTGTGCATCTAGAAAAGAATATATTTATCTTCAGGGAGAATCAATTTTAAATCAAAAAACTTCAAATTATTCAGTTAAATTTAAAAATGATGATTTGTTAAGTATTACTGTTTTAGGAGCAGATGAAAATAGTTCAAACTTATTTAATTTAAATATATCGAATAATGCTTCAAATAAAAATGATGGAAGTAAAATCGGTTACCTAATAGATGAAAATGGAGAAATAGATTTCCCTATAATTGGAAAAGTTAAGATAGCAGACTTAAATAGAAATGAAGCAATACAATTATTAAAATCAAAAATTGGTCTTTACATTAATAATCCAATAATTAATATTAATATTTTAAACTTTAAGATCACTGTAATAGGGGAAGTTAAGAATCCTGGGACATTTACAATTCCAAATGATCGATTAACAATACTTGAAGCTATTGGTTTAGCTGGTGATTTAAACATAACTGGAAAAAGAAAAGACATTAAAGTTTTAAGAGAAGAAAAAGGTTTAACAAGTGAATATTTAATAGATCTCACTTCTAAAGAATTATTAAATTCACCTGTTTATTATTTGAAACAAAATGATGTAATTTATGTTTCACCGAATAAAACAAAAGTAAATTCATCAGCTTATAATCCATCAATTACAATTTTTGTATCACTTGCTACATTGTTAATTACTACAATTAATATTCTTTCAAAATGATTGAACAGTATAAAATTTTAGACGAAAACAATAAACATTTAAATGTTAAGGAATTAATTTATCCTTTTATCGTTAGATGGAAATGGTTTTTACTTTCAATCATAATTTGCATCTCATTTTCATTTATCTATTTAAGATATTCAATTCCAACTTACAAAGTAAATTCAAGTATCTTAGTAAAAGATGATCAAAAAGGTAGTTTAATGTCTGAAGCATCAGCATTTGAAAATTTAGGATTTGATATTACTGGTGTTAAAAGCAAATTAGAAAATGAAATTGAAATTCTAAAATCTAGAACTTTAATTTCTAAAGTAGTAAAAGAATTAAAATTAAACATCCATTATTATGATAATTCTGGACCAGTAAAGAAAGATTTAGATGATAATAATTCTTTAATCCTAAATATTTTAGACGGTGATTCATCAGTTTATGATAAAAATGCAGAATTTCATATTAAAATTATCAATAACACAAGTTTTGAATTTGCTGAAAATAATAATCTTAATAAAAAAACGTTCAATTTTGGTAAAGAATTTCATTCTTCTGTAGGTCGTTTAGTTATTTTACCTCAAAACATCATAACTAATTTAATCAATAAAAATATTTTAATAACAATAACAAAATTTGATAATGTTGTAGACAATCTAAAGAAAATTATAACAATTGAGCCGACTAATAAAGAATCAAGTTCAATTTCATTATCAATTTTAGTTTCAAACATTGAAAAGGGAAAAGCAATTTTAGATAACCTAGTAAAACAACACAAGATTGATGCTATCTATGATAAAAATGAGGTTGCTGCAAATACGTTAAAATTCATTAATGAAAGACTAAACTATATTACTAAAGAGTTATCAAGTGTTGAAGAAGATGTTTCATCATTTAAATCTTCAAATAAAATATTTGATCTCACAACAAATGCTGATTTGTTTTTTGAAAATGAGTCAGAAAATGAAAAATTATTACTCGAAAATTCAACCCAATTAAAACTGTCTGAATACATATATGAATATATTTCTAAAAAGAAAAATGGAGAATTAATCCCAACTAACATTGGAATTAATAATCCTCTTATCGAGAAAATGATTGAAACTGTTAATACACTTCAATTAGAAAGAAATAAACTGTCATATAATTCGAGTGATAAAAATCCTATTATAATCAATTTAGATTCTCAAATTGAAACTATTAAAAGAAATTTAAAAGAAAGTATTGTTAGTCAAATAAATACTTTAAAAATTCAAAACAATGAATTATCAAAGCAAAACAAACTGCTAAATAGTAAACTTACAAGAGCACCAAAACAAGAAAAAGATTTTAAAGAAATATATAGACAACAACAAATTAAGGAGTCACTGTACCTTTTTTTATTACAAAAAAGAGAAGAAACCTCAATTTCCTTAGCTGTAACTATTTCAAATACTAAAATAATAGACAAAGCATATTCGGATGGTCAAAGACAAAGTCCAAATAAAAAAGTGATTGTTATAGTTGCAATTTTCATTGGTCTACTTATTCCATTTATTTATATCTATTTACGTAAAATATTAGATACTAAAATTCATTCAAATAAAGAAATACTCGCCTTAAATTTACCATACATTGGAGATATTCCATTGGATGATTCTAATGAAAAATTAGTTGTCAAAAAGAATGATAGAAGTAGTATTACTGAAGCTTTTAGACTTTTAAGAACAAATTTGAGTTTTTTAACTTCAAATAAAAATGATCATTGTAAAACTATCTTCATAACTTCAACTATTAGTAAAGAAGGGAAATCTTTTGTTGCTGTAAACTTAGCTGCTACAATAGGACTTACAGGAAAAAAAGTACTATTAATGGGGATGGATTTAAGAGCTCCAAAAATTCTAGAATATTTAGATATTGAAAAAAGAAATGGTATAACTTCGTATATAATAGATAATCAAATAAAATTAGAAGATATTATTTTTAAAGTTCCAAATACAGAAAATTTAGATTTATTACCTTCTGGTCCAATTCCTCCAAATCCTTCTGAATTATTATTAACTGATCGATTAGTTGAACTTTTCGAAATACTTAAAAAAGAATACGACTATATTATTGTTGATACAGCTCCTGTTGGAATGGTTACCGATACGCTTTTATTGAATAAATTTGCCGATATATTTGTTTATGTTGCAAAAGCTAATTACCTGGATAGACAATTATTAAGTGTAGCTGAATCCTTGTATAAGGATAAAAAACTTAATAACATGGCGGTATTATTAAATGGTTCTGATAGTAAAAAAGGATATGGATATGGTTATGGTTATGGTTATGGATATGGATATGGATATGGATATGGTCAAGAAGTCAAAATACCTTGGTACAAAAAAATATTAAAATCAAAAAAATAGTAATAACACTAAAAACTGCTAGCTATAATTTATTAATTTGAAAACAAAATTTATTGAAATGAAAACACTTTTATTAATCACAACAATTGTAACAACAAGTTTTTGTTTTTCGCAAGAAAAAAAATTAGCAAATAGACTTTCAATTGATTACAATTTTGGCTTCAACAAACCGACATCAAAACTTACAGATGGATATACTTTAAAAACAATCAATATGTTTCATACTGATTTAGGTTTAAGATATATGTTCAACAATAAATGTGGTTTTAAACTAGATGCAGGTTTAGATAATTTCAAAAGTACAGTAAATAACTATAGTTTCAATACAAAATATTTACGTTTTTCTTTACAAGGGGTTATAAATGTTGGCGCATTAATTGGATTCAATAACTCAAAATTTGGATTATTGTTGCATGGAGGTGCTGGTACAGCCTCTTTGGATAGTAATGTAATAAGAATAGGTAAACCAGCAGATGATATGATTAATGTTATTGTTGGATTAACTCCTCAATTTAGATTAACAAATAAAATTGCGGTCAATGTTGATTTATCTTATATTTCAAACATATATCAAGATCATAAATTTGATTACCATTCATTGACTATTTCTAATGGCTTCGATGGTAACATCTTCAATGCGTCAGTTGGTCTTTCATATTACTTAGGGAAAAATGAAAAACACCTTGATTGGTCTGATGGAAGTGAATCTTTAAATAATCAACAAATTGATTCTTTGGAATTAAGACTAGTAAATGCTACAAAAACATTACAAAAATCAACTTCTGGTAATAACTTAAATCCAACAGCTTCACAAATTGAAAAACCTTCTTTACAACAATTACAAGAACAAATTAAAGCTACTCAAACTGCTTTAGTTGATACTGATAAAGATGGTGTAGCTGATTACTTAGATTTAGAACCAAATACTCCTGCAGGTGTTAAAGTTGACAAAGATGGTAAAGAGATCAAAAAATAAAATTATATAAAATACTTTTTTAGTATGAGGTGTCTGAGCAATTCCGAAAATTCGGAAGAAGACACCTTTTTTTATGCCAATACATTTTTACCAGCAATCCAACCTGTAGTCCATGCGGCTTGAAAATTAAACCCACCTGTTACTCCATCAATATCTAAAACTTCGCCAGCAAAAAACAAACCTTCTACTCTCCTACTCTCCATCTTTCTAAAGTCTACTTCATCTAAAGAAATTCCACCTGCCGTTACAAATTCTTCTTTAAATGTAGTTTTTCCTTTAACCTCGTAACGATCGTTTATTAAAGTATTGATCAATTTATTCAAATTCTTTTTTCCTAATTCTTTCCAGCGTATTTCTTTATTGATCGAAGTTTTTTCCAATAAAAAATTCCACAAGCGATTGGTCATTGGAAAAGGATTTAAGTTCGTGATTTTTTTATCACCATTTTTCAGAATAATTTGCTCTAATTGATTTCTCAATTGATCTTCTTTTAAATCATCTAGCCAATTTACGAGAATAGCAAATTCATAATTCTTCTCTGCTAAAATTCTAGCTCCCCAAGCAGATAATTTTAGGATGGCTGGACCACTCATCCCCCAATGAGTAACCAATAAAGGTCCGCTTGCAATTAATTTAGTAGACTCAATTTTTACAGTCGTTTTTTCAACAACATTACCCATCAATTCACTAATAGGATTTTCAGGCATATTAAATGTAAATAAAGAAGGAAAAGGCTCTATGATTTTATGCCCCAAATTTTCTAGCCATTCCAATCCATTTCGTTTTGGTTGACCTCCAATTGTTACAATTACTTTATCTGCAATTATTTCTGAATCATTAGTTTGTATTAAAAACTGATTTTTTTCATTTTTTGAAATGGATTTAACACTTGATTGAAGTTTTATACTAATCCCTTTTTCATTTACCTCATTTACAAAACAATCTATTATCGTTTGTGAAGAGTTCGATTTAGGGAAAATGCAATTGTCTGGTAAAGTTTCTAAAATGATAGTTCGCTTTTTAAACCAATCAATTGTTGATTGCGCATTAAATTCTTCAAATGCTTTTCTAAGATATTTTTCTCCTCTTGGATAAAATTTTGACAAAGCAACATTATCAAAACATGCATGTGTCACATTACACCTTCCACCACCAGAAACTTTCACTTTTGCTAGTACTTTCAATGATTTCTCAAGGATTGTTACATCAGCTGCTGGAAAATGTTCTTTAACTGATAATGCTGAAAAAAATCCAGCTGCTCCTCCTCCAATAATTACTACGTGCATCTATGATTCAACTCTAAATTAGGACCAAAAATTTAAAAAAAAGTCCCAAATTCAATTGAAAATGGGACTTTATATTGTTTTGCTAGAAAACTAGCGAATATGCTTAAGCCATTAATTGATCTTCACTTGAAGAAGCAATAGCAGATTTTTCAAAACGAATTTTACTTCCTTCAGAATTTACTAAAACTGTAGAATCGTTTACTTCCAATATTTTACCATGAACACCACCAATTGTGACAACTTTATCACCCGCTTTTAATGTTTCTCTAAATTTCTTTAGGTCTTTTTGTTTTTTAGTTTGAGGACGAATCATGAAAAAGTAGAAAACTACGATCATCAATCCTATCATTACCATTTGTTGCATTTTCTATGTATTTAATTGTTATTACTATTTACCAATAATCGTTGCTTTGATTACTGTATTAGTGATTGAAGGTTCAGTATTGGCTACAATTCTAACTGATTTTGAAATCACACCTGGTGACGCATTTTCAGTTGTAACATGTGCTTTAATTTCTCCCGTTTCTCCTGGAGCAATTGGTTCTTCTGGTTTATCAGCAACTGTACATGAGCATGAACCAGAAACCTCACCAATAACTAAAGGAAATTTACCTGTATTCTTTACTTCAAATGTTGCATCAATTACTTCCCCTTTTACAACTTTACCAGCATCATAAACTAAATCAACAAGCATTGTTGTTTTATTTCCTACTTCTACTTGATTTGAATTAGAACATGAAAACAAACTCAAAGCAATAAACGAAAGTGTAAATATTTTTTTCATCTTCTTAATTTATTAAACCTCTACCTACTTTTTTGATTTTATTAGCAGCATTTAAAGAATCAATTGCTTTATCTAAAATACCATTAATAAATGTGTTACTTTTGGGTGTACTATAAAATTTAGAAATTTCAATGTACTCATTCAAGGTAACTTTTGTTGGAATATTATTGAAAATTTGGAATTCTGTAATCGCCATTTTCATTAACAAAACATCCATTTTTGCAATACGATCTAATTCCCAATTTTTTGTCAAATCATCAATAAGTAATTCATTCTCTTTATCCATAGAGATTGTATTTCTCAATAATTCTTTCACAAATTTTGTTTCATCTTCTTCATCTTTATACAAATCCAAAATATTATTTGGACCTTCAGGTGTAAAACTTTTAATTGTTCTCAACACCATTGTACAAGCTAAATCGATATCATCCATCCAATGAATGCTTTTCTCTTCAAAGAAGTTATAAAGAATTTCAGAATTTGCAATTTCAGTTTTGAATAATTGAACCATAAAAGCTAGATCTTCTTCAAATCCAGTTTGTCCATTATTCATAAACTCAAAATAAGTTTCGCTATCACGCATTACATTGAAAATTTTACGAAACATTTCTTGATGCTCATCACCAACCCAATTTACTTTTCTGTCTTCTGAAATATTTCTTAATTGTTTACTTTCAATTAAAATTTTAATTATTTCGTTATCAACAAACTTCGTGTTTGGATTTAAATCAACATCCGTTGGACGTAATTTTTTCTTGTTCTCATCATGTCTTCTTTCAGCTAAAACATGAAGTTCCCCAAAAGATAAAATAAGGTAAACGTATAAATCATAGATTCGCTCTATCGATTGTAACATTTCATTTTCAGCACTTCTAAAATTTTCATTCTTTGACTGAAAGTACGCATAAAGCGTTTGCAAAACTTTAATTCTTAAATGTCTTCTATTAAGCATTCTTTTTATTTATATTACAAAGGTAGTTTAACTTTACCTATTGATTCTATTCTTTCTTCTGCCATTTTGTTAGCAATTTTATAAGTAGGAACATTTTCAGCAGAAGATCTTTTTACAATATTTGAAATAGTATTGTAGATTTCATCTGCTTTACCCATCGCCCATTCAGAAGATAAACCTTTCACTTCAGAATAACAGTTAATTACGCCACCAGCATTTAATGCAAAATCAGGAGCATAAATAATTCCTTTTTGCATAACTGCTTTACCATGGATATCTTCATTTTTCAACTGGTTATTAGCAGCTCCAGCAATAATTGAACATTTTAATCTGTTCAATGTATCGTCGTTTACTGTTGCACCTAACGCACAAGGCGCGTAGATATCCATATCAACATCATAAATTTCATCTAAACCAACTACTTTTGTTCCATAAGTTTGAGAAACATATTTCAAAGATGGTTCATATGCATCTGTAATTGTAATATCTGCACCTTCTTTAGCTAAATATTGAACTAAATAAGCACCAACATGTCCAACACCTTGAACTGCGATCTTTTTACCTGTTAATGAATCAGAACCAAATTGCTGTTTTGCAGCGGCTTTCATCCCCATGTATACTCCATGTGCAGTTACTGGAGATGGATCTCCACTTTTACCTGGTAAACCTACAACATGATTTGTTTCCATGTTCACGTAAGTCATATCTAAAGTATTGATGCCAACATCTTCAGCTGTGATATACTTTCCTGCTAAACTATTCACAAATTTACCGAATCTTCTCATCAAAGCTTCTGACTTCATTGTATGTGAATCACCAATAATAACAGCTTTTCCTCCTCCTAAATTCAATCCTGAAATTGAATTTTTGTAAGTCATTCCTCTTGATAAACGAAGTACATCATTTAATGCTTCTAACTCATTATTATACACCCACATTCTAGTTCCACCCAAAGCTGGACCCAGAACAGTACTATGAACAGCAATAATAGCTTTCAATCCTGTTGCATTGTCATTACAAAATAAAAGTTGTTCATGATTGAACTGACTCATTTGTGCTATAACCGGATTTTCGGCTAAATCTACATCTTGAATATTTTTTACTTCAAACATATCCATTCGGTAATTGTTTTTTAATCGTTTTTATAGTCTATTTTTTTACTTTTGCATAATCCTGCAAAAAGCAGTGCAAAAATAGAAAATTATCGGATGAAGTCACTGAGCTATCTCAACAAATATTTTATAAAATACAAATGGCGTATGTTATTAGGTATTTTATTCATCATTTGTTCGAATTATTTTGGAGTACAAATGCCTGTATTTGTTAAAGATACAGTTGATTCTATCATTTCAAAAGAAAAATTAGACAGTTTTGATTCTGTATTAATTATTTCATTAAAAATTGGCGGTATTTACATGCTTTTATCTTTAGGTAAAGGTTTTTTCTTGTTTTTGACTCGTCAATCAATTATCATCACTTCCAGATTAATTGAATTTGATTTAAAAAATGAAATTTACAATCAATACCAAAAATTAGATTATTCATTTTTTAAAAAGAACAATACAGGTGATTTAATGAATCGTATTTCTGAAGATGTTGGTCAAGTTCGTCAATACTTAGGTCCAGGAATAATGTATACGATCAATCTTGCTGTATTATTCACCATGAATTTCTCGAAGATGATTGAATTAAATGTTCAATTGACCTTATATGTTCTTGCACCTTTACCTTTAATGTCTTTCTTAATTTTTAAGGTCTCGAAAAAAATGAATAAACTAAGTAGTGAAGTTCAAAAAGAACAATCTAAGTTATCTACGATCATTCAAGAAATTTTTTCTGGTATTCGAGTTGTTAAAGCATATAGTCGAGAAGATGAAGCAAAAATAAAATTTAATGCTTCTGCTAATGAATACAAAAAAAGAAACATGAAATTGGTAATGGTTAACGCCCTTTTTATGCCTACAATCACGTTCTTAATAGGTTTAAGCACCCTTACATCTATTTATCTAGGAGGACTTCTTTCATTTGAAGATATTCCAAAAGATCAAAGAATATCGCTTGGAACTATAGTTGCATTTATGATCATCGTTAATAATTTGACGTGGCCTTTTGCGAGTGTTGGATGGGTAACTGCAATTATTCAAAGAGCCGATGCATCGCAAGCAAGAATAAATGAATTCCTAAAAGAAGTTCCAGCGATTACAAATCCAACTGATGAAGCATTTAATTTCAATGGGGAGATTGAATTTAGAAATGTGAGTTATACTTATCCTAATTCGGGAATTGAAGCTGTTAAAAATTTAAGTTTCAAAATTGGGAAAAATGAAACTTTTGCTGTAATCGGTAGAACGGGTTCTGGAAAATCAACTATACTTCATTTAATTATGCGTCAATTTGATCCTACTTCAGGTGATATTTTTATTGATGGAAAAAATTTAAA
>CANGHX010000019.1 GCA_947453715.1 Flavobacteriales bacterium
ACCACTTCCGATAAGTGTTGTATCCATTCTTTGACGAACTTTATCAATTGTTTCAATCACTGCACCTGCAGTACTATCATTTCCAAAAATGATACCTGTTTCATTTTTTTCCATAAAGTCTACATCCAGTTTTGCTTGCTCTAATGCCTCTCTTGTTGACATATATGCAAACATTGCTGGTTGATGCATCCCAATCCTTTCTCTTCTAGATAAATATGGCTTTAAATCTGGATCTTTAACCATACCTGTCAAACATGATCTATATCCAAACTCTTTTCTAGGAACATCGTAAATAATACCACTTTTTCCTTGTCTTAAAGAATCTAAAACCTCAGCTTTATTTTCTCCAATACATGAATACAAACCAATACCTGTAATTACAACTCTTCTCTCCATCAACTATGAATAAATACCTCCATTAATATTTATTACCTCACCTGTAATATAACTTGCTCTCTCTGAAGCTAAAAAACTCACTAAATAAGCGACTTCTTCCACTTTTCCAAATCGATTTGCCGGCACCAAACGTTTCAACTCTTCTTCATTTAATTCACTTGTCATATCAGATGAAATAAAACCTGGTGCAACAGCATTTACAGTAATATTTCTCTTAGCAATTTCTTGAGACAATGATTTTGTTGCTGCAATCATAGCACCTTTTGCTGCTGAATAATTTGTCTGACCAGGTACACCTTTCAAACCTGATAATGAAGCAACATTAATAATTCTACCGTATCTGCTTCTCAACATCTTTTGAATCACTGCTTGTGTGCAATTATACATTCCTTTAACTGAAACATTCATAACTGCATCCCAATCCTCTTCTGTTACCCAAGGAAATAAATTATCTTTTGTAATTCCAGCATTGTTTACCAAAACTGTAATTTCTTTATCTGGATTATTTGTTCTCCAATTTGTAATCGCTTCGTTTACCTCTGCTGATTTTTCAACGTTAAATTTAATTATTTCGCCATCACTACCCGCTTCTTTTACTATACGTAACGTTTCTTCAGCAGCAGATACATTTGAAGAATAATTAATCAATATATATAACTTCTCATCTTTAGCTAATTGAACAGCAATTGCTCTACCAATTCCTCTAGATGCCCCTGTTACTAATGCACATTTCATAATTCAATCGAATTGTTTTTTAATAGCCCTATCACTTTTTTAATATTTTCAAATTGAGGTAAATCCTCTTGAATAAAATTAAATTGACTTCTTATTAATTTATATGCTTCAATTGTTTTTGAAGATAATTTATCTTTTTGACTAGCTTCAAGTAAATCAATTGCTTGACAAACAGCAATCATATGTATTGCCATAACTTGATATCCGTTTTCAATAACCTTTTTAGTTATTAACGCACTGTTTGTGCCCATACTAACAATGTCCTGATTGTCATTGTTATTTGGAATACTATGCACATACATTGGATTTGAAAGTGTTTGGCTTTCAGCAGTTGTTGAAGTAGCAGTAAATTGCATACCTTGAATCCCAAAATTAAAGCCTAACGTCTTTGCATTTAAAAAAGAAGGGAATTGTTCGTTCAATTTTGAATTTAACAAAAAGTTTAATTGTCTTTCTGCTAACATTGTCAATTTAGTAATGACAATTTTTAATTTATCCATCTCTAATGAGATATAATCTCCATGGAAATTTCCACCGTGAAAAACATTTTGGGTTTCTACACTTACAATTGGATTGTCATTTGTAGAATTTAATTCGTTTTCAACGACCTCTTTTGCATAAGAAATGGTATCAGCTATAGGTCCTAAAATTTGAGGCACACAACGAATCGAATAATATTCTTGTATTTTTTTCTCAAATTTCTTTTTGTCTAAAACTTCCGAATTATTATATAATTCTTCTCTTTTTTTAATCAATTCACTATCTGATAGAAATGTTCTCATTTCTTCAGCTATTTTCAATTGACCTTTATGTCTTTTTACGTTATTTAATTCAAATGAAAATGAATCATCATATGCTTCGACAATTTCATTAATAATAGAAGAAGAAACAACCGACCAATTCAACAATCTTTCAGCATAAACTAAATTGATTGCTCCAATTCCTGTCATACATGAAGTCCCATTCATCAAACCTAAACCGTCTCTTAATTTTAAATCTAATGGTTTAATATTTAATGTTTCAAGCACCTCTTTAGTAGCTCTTCTTTCTCCTTTAAATTGAACAAACCCTTCTCCGATTAAATTCAATGCTAAATGAGCTAATTGAACCAAATCACCACTTGCTCCTACCCCACCATGTTCGTAGATTTCTGGAGTAATTTTATGATTTAAAAATTCAATTAATTTTTCAACTACATTATAACTTATTCCTGAATTTGCTTGTAAAAAATTTGTTATACGAGCAACCATAACTGCTCTTGCATAAACGTCTTCTAAAGGTTCACCTAATCCAGAAGAATGACTTCTTATAAGGTTATATTGTAATTGATTTAATTTATCATCATCAATTTTGAATTGAGCCATTGGTCCAAATCCTGTATTGATTCCATAAATTATCTTGTCATTTGAAAAATCTTTTAAAAAATTAAATGATTTATCTAGCTCTTCTTTTATTTCTAGATCAAGTTGAAATTCTTTATTGTTAAAGGAGTATTCAGCTAGATTAGACAAATTTATCTCGTTCATGATTTTAATCAAAAGTATGATATTAAAAGATTAAACGACAAAGATAAAAATATTTTTTGACAATTTTAGATTGAATTATATCCTATATAATTAAAATTATATAGGTTTTTCAATGATCATAAAACTATGTTGAAGTCCAAAATAATGATTGTAAATCAAAATCCGCTGATATTTTGCTTTGGGAGCTTGATATTCAACCAACTTGATGTTATTACCATTAATAAGTTCTGTGCTCAGCCAAACTGCAAAACTCATTGAAGTTGGATATTCACCAACACAATTCTTAAATGTTAAAATTGTTTCTTTTTGAATATATCGATTGATAAAAAGATCATAAAAATAATTGCAATTAGAATCTCCGTTTAAACCTAACATAAAACCATCTACTTCTTCTAATGAAAGATTATTATTTTTCAAAAATCTGTCAAAAAAATCAAAGAGTACATTTTCATCCTTCGTTGTTATCTGACTAAAATCTCTAATAAAAGATTGTGCATTTTCTTTAGACTTATCAATAATAAACATGCATGCCCCTTCGCCTGGCACACTTCCTTTTGTATTACTTTTAGTTAATAAACTTAAAGTTTCATCATCGCTTTTCACCCACCCTTTTAAAGTGTCAATATTAATATTATAGCTCGAAATTTCTTCCAAACTACCTACTAATAAAGGACCTGCTTGTTCTTCTAAAGTTAAAAACGCATCCATCAATGCTGATTCAAATGCTAAACCTGTATTGACGTGTGTAGAGTTATAACATATGTTGTTCGTCATTAAAGCTAGATTAGCCGCCACTGCGTTTGGAGTACTTTGAACAAAATTTGTAGGTGTAAGCGTACCTTCTTTATATTCTACTATTTGGTTTAAAAATTTGACACAATCTTCCAAACCACCATTTGCTGTTCCAATAATAATTCCTTCTACATTTGGATATTCTTTAAGTAAAGTAATTCCTGTCCCAATTCCCATTCGAACACCTTTACCCATTCTTCTTAGAAGACCTTTTGGTATTAATTCATTATAATTTGGCTCAATAGCTTCTACCTGTTTAGAAAAATAATCAATTGGCTCAAATTTGAAAAAATCTCCATCAAAAGTATGTTGTGGTGAAATACAAGAAAGTGCTTTGATGTACATACAATTAAATTTTGGAAATAATTAAAGAACTACAATTACCCCCAAAACCAAACGAATTAGACATTATTATTTTAACGTCAATGTTTTTAATATTTGAATCAAATAATGGATTATATACTATAGGATTATGAGAATTTAAACTTTTAAAAAGTAAATTGTTTTGAATAGATAAAATACTATAAATAGCTTCTATTGAACCAGCAGCAGCCAATGTATGACCTGTATAAGATTTTGTAGAATTAAAAAGTGGAATTTTTTTAAAAATTTCTTTTATTCCAATAATTTCTGTTCGATCATTATTTTCAGTCGCCGTTCCGTGCATGTTGATAAAATCAATATCATCTTCTTTAATTTTTGCTGAAATTAAAGCTTTTTTCATGGCGTCTATTACTCCTTTTGCATCATCAGAAAGTGCGGTTGGATGAAATGCATCATTCGAATTGCCATATCCGATAATTTTAGCATATAATTTTTTGTCTTTTACTACTTCAGATGATTCTAGAACTAAATAACCTGCACCTTCTCCTAAATTTAATCCATCTCTTTCACTTGAGAATGGACTACAATTCTTTTTAGATAAAATTTGTAGGGAATTGAATCCATTTATCGTAAATTTTGAAAGACTATCTGTTCCTCCAACAATAGCTCGTTTTACTTTTCCTGAACGAATTAATTTTACCCCCATCATAATTGCATTTGCCGATGAAGAACACGCAGTATTAATAGTATCTGTATAACCTTGAAATTTAAAATGCTCAATCAATTTTTGAGTATGAGCTCCACTCCCATATGAAAAAAGAAATGGTGAACCGGTAGATAGTAGATTGGAATCTTCATATAAAAAATCTGTTTCTACCATACCCCCAACTGTACTTGAAGTAATTAGTGCTGTTTCGAATGAAGAAACTTCTTCTCTAGATAAGTTAGCCATTTTTATTGCTTCTTGAGTTGCAATCAAGGCAAATAAATCAGTTCTTGTTAAGCTAGAATTTAAAGTCAAGTCTAGTATTTGATGAAGTTCTTCTGTAGATTTTTTCACTTCTCCAAATGGAAAAACATCAACAAATGATGATTCGAAAAATATTGCTTTTGAGATGCCGGTTTGATTCTCTTTCAGTTCATTAAAATTTTCATCTACCCCACAACCTAATGCTGAAATAACACCAAAACCAGTAACAAAAACATCCATTCAGAAAACTAATTTTGGTTTTCTAAAATATAATTTGCCATATGATTAATATCGATTAAAACTTTTCTCCCCTCTTGTGGGTTTTCAATTTTAATACCATATTCTCTTTCAAGCAAAACAACCAATTCTAATGAATCGATAGAATCTAATCCCAAATCTCCACCAAAAAAAGGTTCGTCATCATTTATATCTGAAGGCTTAACATCTATTAAATTTAAATATTCAATGATTTGAACTTTTAATTTCTCTTTTAATTCAACTAATTCCATTTTTTTAATAATTAAAGTAATTTTTTACTTTTCAATCTTATTATCACTATTAATATACAAATACAAATAAATGAAACCAAATAAGTAATGACTGGAAGTAAATCAACCCAATTTCCATCTCTTAAAAATAAAGTGTAAAAACCTTCCAAACACCAATTCAATGGAGATATTTTACTTACCATTTGAAGATATTCAGGCATGACAAAAGTAGGAACCCATACACCTCCAATAGCGGCAAACAAAATAATTGAAATTGCCCCAAATCCATTAGCTTGCTCCTGGGTTTTAGCTAAAATACCAACCAATATAGAATAACAAACAGCTGACAATCCTGTTAAAAGGACTACTACAAATACCGGTAATAAAGAATGTGGAAGGTTCAATTGTGGTAAATTGATGTAAGGAAATACAAATACTCCAATAGAAAAAATAACAATTATCTGTAAAAATGCTACTATCAAATAAACCAACATTTTACTAAGTAGCATAAGTGAAAAGCTAGTTGGCAAAGTCTTTAATCTCATAAAACTACCATTCAATTTTTCTTTCGAAATGTTTCCTCCTAACGAAGTCACCATAAAAAACATAGCAAAAATAGTCCAAGCTGGAACATTGTGCTGAGAAGAATTTGGATTTACTTTTGTTTCTGATTTAATTGCAACTATTGTTTCAATTTTCACTTGATCATTTCTTAGCTCTTTTTCCAATGAATTAACTCCCCCTTCTATTCCAACTTCGTCATAGATTGATTCTAACATTAATTTATTTTCAACGATGGATAAATAAGAATTAAACATTCCTTCAATTGATTGACAATAATTATTCATCAAAATTGGATCATGGTAAAATTTAAGTGACGGGATTGTTATTTTTGTTTGCTTTTTTGCTTCAATCAATCCCATTTGACTTAACATTCCATTGCTTACACTTTTTGCTTTTTCTTTTAACTTTTTTGAAAAATCAACAGGTATTACTAATCCCGTAAGAATTTTACGATTTATTAATTCTGTCTTAAATGTTTCGCTATTTAATTGATTATTGTAAGTAATATTAAATAGACCTGAACTATCTAATTGATGTAACAATAACTTAGACTCTTTACCTTTATCCTGATTTGAAATTAAAATTGAAATTTTATTTTCATTTACCATTTTGTAAGCACTGTCTTGTACAATAGTGATTACAAAAACAAGTAAAATTGGCATCCCAAAAAGTAAACTTAAGCCTACTTTATCACTAAATAATAATTGAATTTCTTTTCGAATGGAAGCAAAAAACTTATACATACTAATCTCTTAATTGTTGACCTGTTAATTGTAAAAATAATTCTTCCAAATTTGAAGATTTATGTAAATTTAAAAGTTGTTGTGTATCATCAGAACAAACCAATTGGCCTTTATCGATAAATGCAATTTGATCACAAAAGTTTTGAGCTTCAGATAAATGATGCGATGTATAAATTATTGTTGTTTTATCTAAATTTATTTTTTCAAGGAGTTGAATAATTGCAAATTTACTTTGAACATCAACACCAACAGTTGGCTCATCTAAAAACAAAATTGAAGGACGATGAATAATACCAATCGCTAAATTGACCCTTCTTTTCATTCCTCCGGAAAAAGTATGAATTTTTTTATGTGCAACTGATTTAAGTCCAAGAATTTCAAGAACATCCTCAATACGTTGAGCCAAATCCTTTTTTAAAATCCCATATAATGCTCCAAAATACTTCAAATTTTGAACCGGTGTAAGTTCTTGATAAAAAGCATATTCTTGAGGCACAAATCCAATACTTTTTTTGAGTTCTTTACCTAATACAATTGAATTGTCTTTTTTTACAAATTGTACCTCACCATAAGTAGGTTCAATTAATCCACACATTATGGAAATCAAAGTGGTTTTTCCAGCACCATTTGGCCCTAAAATACCAAACTTTGTATTTGAAGGTATTTTTAAAGTAAAATCCTTTAAACTAGGGATTTGCTGATTTAAATAAATTTTTGAAACAGCATTAATTTCAATATGATCTAGATCTATTTTCAAGTTAATTTTAGTTTTTTAAGTTTAATGAAAGCATTTTTTTCCAATTCATAAATTTTTAAATAGATATCTGCTATTTCATCGTAAGCTTCTTGAGTTGTATTTCTACCCTTAAATATCCCCGCCATTTTTGTAGCTGCTAGCCTCCATAAATCTCCTGATTTAGAAAAATCATTTGAAATTTCGAGAAGTCTTTGATCTTCTAAAATTTGTGCAGATTGTTGTAAAAAAGCAGCATAAATAAAACGAAATCCACCGCCTCCTGTACCTATTTCTTCTTGCATACGAACAATTTGCCCTAAATAAAGTCCTGCTACTTTAGGTCCTAATTTTGTTCTCCAAGAACGAATTTTTTTTGAAGTATATCTAATTCCTTTTACACCAGCTATATTTCCAGGTATCGAAAGCATATCACGAACATTTCTTTTAATTCCTTTAACAATTGCCTTTTTTACTATTTCGATGCAAACATCCTTAACGTTTTCTGGGAAATAAATGTGGCCCTTTGGAGCTAAAGGCCCTTTAGCAAAACGAGCTCTATTTAAATCGTAAACTGATAATTCTGTTGTGCTCTCCATTACGGGATCACTTATTAAAAAATTATCATTTAATCTTCCGAAAACAATTAAATTGTGAGCATTAAAATGAAAACGGTATTCTTTAGGGAAATAAGTCAAATGGAAAACTCCAACTTGACAGCCAACTGGAATATTTTGAGCTAATTTATCATCTAAAAAATGTTGGGCAGCTAATTCATCTTTGAATTTAATTTTTTGAATTTTAATTCCTAGTGACTTACATGTTCTACTAAAAATAGCACCAGGCATAGTTCTAAAAGCAATTGCTGGACCATTATTAATCTTTAAAAAAGGAACATGGATATAAAATAACCCTGAACCAATACCAAAAGCCAATGGTTCAGTTATGAAATCTACTCCATTATGTTTCAGCAAACTAGTTGTTACACCATTTTCACAATGAGCGGACTGTATATGTTCAAATGCAGATTTCAAATAACTTGTTTTAATTCATCAATTGTAATTTCAAATGCTTTCGCATATTTCGATAAAACTTTATTAGGAAGAGAGTTAAATACTGAAGGCTTCAAATGCCTTTTTATTTTCCACTTCCAAATGCCGGTATAACCCGACAAAATTACAAAATCCATTAATTTGGATTCCATATAATAATAAATTGGACTCTTTCTATTTTCTAACACTTCCTTTTTTGCAGATTCTATTCTAACATTAACATCCTCCCAGGCCAAATCAAGAGCTTCTTTTTTCACATTCCAACCTTTACTTAAAGCTGTTTCATATTCACCACTTTCATTTTGAGCATAACACATTTCACGGGAAACATTATTCAATGCACTATCATCTTGAGGAACTTCTGACTTTTTCATTTAGCAAACAGTTAAAACACTATAAACGTAGGAAAAACGAGCACTTTCAGGAACTACTAATAATATTTTTTGACCCTTTTTTAATTGTTTACTATGAAATAAAGCATCTATCATTAAATAGATTGATGCTGAACCAACGTTACCTACAGTAGCTAAATTTGTAAACCATTTTTCTTTAGGAATATTCATTCCATTTAAATCTAAAAATTCAGCAATTTTATCTTCAAAAAAATAACTTGACAAATGAGGTAAGAAGTAATCAAAATCATTTACTGTCAAACCTTTCTCTTTAAGTAATTGATCCAATTTCACAAAACCTAGAGGAACAATATTTTCACCTAATTGTTTTACATCTTGTTTAACAGACAATATGCTATTATTTAAAATCTCTTCCAAAGAATAGTCCATATAACTTTTTAAGTACCCATTTTTTAATTTATCTGCTCCCATGTACATGCATGGTTCTTGAATATGTGCAAACGATACTCCTTCAATCCAATCTACTCTTAAAGAAAGTGAATTAGCATTCGGTTTCGACTCCAATAAAAATGCGCCAGCTCCATCAGACAACATCCATCGTAAGAAATCTTTTTCAAAGGCTAAATATGGATTTTTCTCTAATTCTGCTAACTTTTGAATTTCCTCTGAATAATTTTCTGATCTCAACAACTTTGAAATTCTCTCAGAACCTGATGATATTGCTCGTTTTTTATCTCCGATTTTCACAGACATAAAAGCGTATTTAAACGCATGCATTCCTGCGCAACATACACCTGAAGAAGAAACAACTTCTAAAGCTTGTAACTCGGGAGTTTCCCCATGTACCATAACGGCATGAGACGGTATCATTTGGTCTGGAGTTGAAGTTCCTGAAGACAAAAGATCTACGGTTGAAATATCTATGGAGTTATTTTCAAATAATTTACGAACTGCTTTAGATGTTAATTCTGCATTTGAATGAGTGGCTAATCCAAATTTATCTAATGCATAATATCTATTTGTTATTTTATTATTTCGTAATACTAAAGATTTTGATTTAGATTTTTGTCCATTTAATAATCCCAAATATTCTTCAATTTCATCATTTGAAATTGAATCATTTGGAAGAAAATGAGACGTATTATTTATAAAGACATCAGACATACGATAGTCAATTTTAATTGATTGACAAAAATCAATCAATCAAGTAAATAAAAAAATTTAATATTAAATTAAGGATAAAGATACATCAGAATTATGTATTTATTCTCACTTTAAATTTATTATCATATTTGTTTTAAATTTCTCTTTCTTTAAAAAGAAAACTCTAAACAAAATAAAGTAAATTGTTAATATTATAGGAGATAATATAAAAAGTGCAAATGTTAAGTATATTCGATAATAAACAAGCCATCTTTTCCTTTTTGATGGCGTCAACCCTTTTGTTTTTATCAAATTCGCCCAAATTTTAAATAACCGTTTCGCTCTTGATTCAATAAAAAGAATATCCCATTTAATCTGAAAGGATCCTTCATTTACAATTTGGTACTGAAGTACTTCAAAAGAATTATTAATTAACGCATTAGAAATTAAAGGACCAAATTTACTTGCATTAGAAATATCAATATCTGAAACACCAGGCTTTGGGAAAACACCCCATTTTTTATCTTTTCGGCCTCTAAACATCCAATGCTGAATTGTTACTGCACTTATTAAGTTTAAATTTTTATCTATTAAAGGAATATTGGCAACTAATTTTCCTCCATATCTTTCCAGCTCTTTTCTAAAATCATTTTGTGCATTTATCCACATGTTTCTTGCTCCAATGATTGAAATAACAGGCGTACCGAATAATAAATCGGTGAATTTTTTACTTTTAAATAAACCTGATGTAGGCAAACTCATCGATAAAAACCACGGTTGATAGCCTATAATTATCAAATCATACTTTGATTCTTTGAAAAAGAGATCTTCAATTTCAACCCCTTCATTTAAAACAGTTTCTGGCATGGCATCAAAAAACGAAGCTTGCTGCCATGGAAATAGAAATTTTTTCTTTGGTTCAAAAACAATATGCTCTATCGAATAATAATCATCCGTCATAGTAGACAAAACTGATTGAACAATTTTAGTTAATTGACCCGTTTGAGAATAATTAATTGCTAAAATTTTTTTCATAGTTTCAAGTTCGAAGAGGATTTCGCATAATCTAAAATTATTTTTTTTAACTCTACATCTACTCCAATAAAATGCTCCTTAATAAATAAACAATCTTTTTTTATGTCTTTGTTATATTTCACAATTGGAGGAGCATTTTCTTGAATTAATAGTCTTAAAAATCGAAGTTCAATATTGTTCTCATCCTTTTTAATGGCTTCCTCTAATTCAAGTGCACCTTTTTTAAAATAATCAAGCTTATTTTTAGGTGTTTTTTCACAAGATGCAATTTTACAGTTTATTGCACCTTCATACCCCTTTTTTAAATGTGAATTTTTAGTAAAAGGTAAACTTTCGAGTTGCTTCAATAACAATTCTTTATTTGAACCTTTTAGCGTATTATAAAATGTTGATTTTTGACCCAATACTGAACCACAAACAACAAGTAAAAACAAAAATAAAAATCTCACTTTATGATTTTAATTTACAATGTAATATGGTATGATAACCAGAATCGTTTAATCTATATTCATTTACTGTTTCGAAACCAGCTTTTTCAATTATATATTTAAAAACACTTTTCGAATACATTTTACTATTACCATTGGCAATTGCTGTAAAATATAAAGAAGTTGCGATCAAACTAAAACTTGCAGCTGGAAAATCTTGATCATCAATAAATGTTTCCATTATATATACATCCGAATCTTTTTTAGCATTTTTCTTAATCTTAAGTAAAATACTTTCAATTTCTTGTTCGCTAAAACAGTCTAAAAATTGACTCATCCAATATACATCTGCACCTTCAGGTATTTCAGATTTTGGATCTAAAATATTTAAAGCTTCATATGAAACCCGATTTGCAATCGATTCGATTTTATTAATATTTTGTTGAGCAACGTTTATCTGACCTGGCAAATCAATAATTTTGACATTTACCTCATCATTATATTTTGCAGATGCTATTGCCCATTTCCCAGTGTTTCCACCAATATCAAAAATCATTTTGGGATTTGCTTTGAAAATAATTTCCAAAGCAGTTGAAAATGCATTATCCGAATAAAAATGATCGAATTCAAACCATGATTTTTTGATATGATCTGGTAATTGTGATAAGCCTTCATAAACAGTTGACCAATCTCCAATCATTTTTAGACCTTCAGGTTTACCATTTTTTATTGCATCCGTTAAATTATGAAGTCCTAAATAACAAACATCACGTGTGAAATTTAAATTAACACGAGTCATTTCATCCTTCAAAATTGAATAACCTACTTTTGTTAAAGCCAAACGCCCTTCCTGATCCTTTTCAACAATATTTGCAGCAATTGCCATTTCTAGTAACACAGTCAGACCATATTTTGAAACATCAACATGTGATTCTAATTGATCAATTGTTAACCTATCTTGTCGATGATTTTCGATCACCTCTAAAACATTTAAATCAAGTAATGTTGCAGCAGTTTGGAAAACAAAAGGACTGAAAGCAATTTTTTGTGCTTCATATAAAGCATCTAATGTTCTCATTCTGCTAAATTTACTTCTGATTCATTAATTCTAATCACTTTTGCCAAAGTTGAAACAATTGTTGAATGTTTTTTCACAAATGGATTCTCCTTGTCCCAAACATAACCTGCTAGAACAGAACAAATTTGTTTTTTGAAATCTGTATTATCTTGTTTAGTAAAGAAAATGGTTGGAAGATCTCCATTGTACCAAGAATTCACATATGTTCTGAATACATTAATACCAAAATTCATATGCTCAACATAATCTCTTTCCCAATTAACCTCATTTCCTTTTAAATGTTCACAAACTAATTTCGCAGCTTGATGACCTGAAGATATTGCTAAAGTTACACCTGAACTAAAAATTGGATCTAAAAATTCTGTACTATTTCCACATAAAATAAACCCGTCACCGTAAAACTTTTCGATTGAAACTGAATAGTTCAAGATATCTCTAGGCTCAAATAAAAACTCAGTATCTTGAAAACGAGAAGTCAAACCAGGAAAATTACGAATAAAATTCTTGAATTTTTCGCCTTCATTCTCACCATATTCTTTAATTAAATCAACTTGTCCGACAACTCCAACTGAAGTAGTTTTATCAGAAAAAGGAATAGCCCAAATCCAAGCAGTATTGTCATTAAATGCATGTACAAAAATATTTTCAGCTGCTTGAGTTGTTCTATTTTCATCCTTTACATGACTGAAAATAGCACCTCTTGGGATTGAAGGAGCTGGTTTATCTAAATTGAATAATCTTGGTAATACTCTACCGTAACCACTCGCATCGATAATAAAACGAGAAGTTAGTACCTTTTCTTCTCCAGCTTTATTCAAATATGTAACAACTTGTTTTTCTTTACTTGCCTCAACTGCTGTTACTTCAGCATTGAATTCAACATAAACACCTCTTTTTTCAACTTCTTTGATCAGAGCAAAATCGAAATCAGCTCTTTTTACTTGATACGTATAATCCCAACCATTTGTGAATTTATTTTTAAATAAAAACTCACATCTTTCTTCATTATGATAAAAAGTTACACCTGTTTTAACTTGAAACTTTTGCTCAACGATACAATCTAATAAACCGAGTTCATCTAAATGATCCATACAATGAGGTAACAAACTCTCACCAATAACAAAACGAGGAAACTCTAATTTTTCAATAACAGCTACTGAATAACCTTCTTTATCCAATTTTGCTGCAGCAATTGAACCCGCAGGTCCTGCACCTATTATAATAACATCAAATTTTTGGTTCATCTTGATTTCGTATTTTATCTATTAATGTTTTATTATCTATAAAATTAAAGCATGTAACTAAAGCACCTATTGTAGCACCTAAAATTCCATGGAAAATTAAATTTTGACCCGTTAAAAATAAATTTGGAATTTTTGTTTTTGAATTAATTGTTGAATTCATTATGCTTTTCACATCCTTTTTAATGCCATATAATGAACCATCTTCAGTCCCAATATAATCTCTATATGTAAGAGGCGTTGAGCTGTAAATATTATTAATTTTGCCTTTAATTCCTGGAAAGCGTTCTTCTAAAAAAGTTAGTATTTTTTCTACTTTTTCCTTTTTAAAATTTTCGTAATCAATACTTCGTTGCGATTTATCTGAAATTGTATTAAAAGAATCAGCCCACTGTTCTACTTCGCTATAATCCATATAAGTCATAACCGATAAAGATTCAGCAAATTCTCCTTGATTTACAGTTGTTGGTGTGCAACAAAATATTATTTCAGGCCATGATTCAGGTGTATAATCAATGGCTTTTAAAACATCATATGATCTATATTCATAGAAATTGTAATTGTAATAAGGAAATGAATCTTTCTTTAATGAAATATAAACCATAAAAGAAGAAATCGTATTTTTTAATTTACTTACTCTATTTTTAAATGCAATTCTAAAATGATCTTCTCCAAAAATTTTAATTGTGGCCTTTGGATGCGTATTTGAAATAAAAGTTTTTCCATAAAACTCATCGTTTGTTTTCGTTACCACTGAAACAACTGAGCCATTTTCATAATTTGCACTAACAACTTCTTGATGTTTTAATATTTCTCCACCGTATTCACGTAATTTTTTCGTCAATAATTTTGCAATCTGAGAACCTCCATTAATAAAACGATAACTACCTTTTATATAACTATTGGTAATTAATGCAAGGACATACAAAGGTGTCTTTTCCTTTTCAGCTGCATATAATGGTCCATTTGCTAAAAGGATAGACTTCAATTTTTCATCGGTAGTAATTGAATCCACAAAATCAAATGCATTCTCACTGAGTATTTCTGGATTATCAATATAATTTGAAGGTGAATCTTCTTCTAAATTATACAAAGGAAACGAATTACAAACTTCAATTACTTTTTGACAAAATAAATCGATTGCTTTTTCTTGATTTGGAAAATCTTCTAGCAAACCCTTTTTAAATTGTTCATATCCTAATCCGAATCGATAAGTTTTTCCATCCTCAAATCTATAAACATCGAATTGCTCTTGATCCAAGCGTTGCATCTTTAAATCGTCCAGAATTCCTACATATTTAAAAATTTGATATAAATTCTCTCCTTTATCTAAGCTACCAACGTAATGGACTCCTGTGTCAAATACACATTTGTCCCTACTAAACACTTGTAAACTCCCTCCGATTTGATGATTTTTCTCTAATACTAGAACCGAATGACCTTCCATAGCAAGTAAAACTGAGGAAATTAAACCTCCGATTCCACTTCCTACTATTACAAAGTCATATATGGTTGATTTTGATGTCATTGAATTTTCTTCTTTAATATAAATAGTACGTTAGATGTTTTTTTGGATTGCTCTATCATTTCAAAGCTTAAATTCATTTTTTGTGCAAACATAGAAATATCTTTCGATGAAAAAAATGATAAATGATTGGTTATTTTATTAAAATTAAAAATTTTAGTAGAATATTTTTCGGTTTTTTCTGTCGTTTGATGTCTACCTTCTAAATCAGTAATTCCGTCTCTTATAAACAAAACACCGTTTTCATTTAAAGCTTCTACTGATTTTCTTAATACTTCTAATTGTTCCTCTAATGTAAGATAATGAAGTACATCATTGTAAAAAATAGCATCTGCATTATTTAAAGAAATCTCTCTAACATCGCCACAAATAAATTTTAAATTTTGATTTTTATCATATCCATTTTCTGCAATTTCAATTTTATCTTCATCATAATCAATTCCAACAATGTTTCTTTGATTATTTCTGTAATGTAAATAATAGCTTAAATAACCATAACCACAACCAATATCATATATTATCTTACGATCAGCGATTAATTCATCATAAAATTCAAAGTTTTTTCTTTCAAAAATCAATTTTACACGAATGTACCATTCTAATATTGGACCTTTAAATATGAAGTTATATAAAATTCGATGTCTTAAAACTTCACTTTTAAAATATTCATCCTGAATCTTATCATGTTCATTTTTCATGATAGTTGAAAAATGCTTCGTCACCAAACCCAATCTATTTTCAAATAAAGGATCTCTTGAATTTACTCTATCCATGACGCTCAATACAATTAAGCCTGATTTCATTAAGACATCATTTTTAGTGTTGGCATAATTGGCACCAACAATCACAATCGGCTGTATATCTAATTGGAGCTCTTTAGCAAGAAAAAATGCCCCTTTATGAAATCGATTAAATGTCCCATCTACGCTTCTTGTCCCTTCAGGGAAAATTGCAATAGAATAACCATCTTTGATTCTACTTTTTATAATTGTCAAATCTATTTCTTCATCTTCTTTTACAAAAATATATCCCGAATAACGAATGAAAGATCCAAAAAATGGTGAGTTATAGACCCATTTTTTAACCATTATAATCGTTTTGGGATTCAATTGAAGCATCAACAGTATATCTAAAAAAGAAGAATGATTTGCAACTATTATACTAGGCTTAGAATAATCAAGCTGCTCAATATTTACAATTTTACGTTTAATATGAACTCCAATATCAAGAGTTGATTTAGCCATTTTTGAAACAAGAAAATTCAAAAACAAACGTTTTCTTTTTTTGTTAATTGGAAGTGGGATTAGTATTATCAATAAAAGATTCAATACTAAACACCCGAATAAAAAATAAGAATAGAGAAAAATACTATATAAGAAGATAAAAAATGTTATTGGTGCTTTTTTACGATTTACTCTGTTTTGCACAAAAACATTAAATAGTTTAGGCTGAATATATAATGTTACGATTAAAGTACAAATGATACCTACAACACTAATTACCGCAATTGAATGAATAGAAGGATGTTTTGCGAAATACAATGCTCCAATTCCTATAATTGTTGAAACAGCAGATAAAATGATAGCTGAATAATATGATTTTAAAATGGTTTTATTGTATTTGTATTTTTGTAATAATCCTTCCGTAACGAATATTGTGAAATCATCGCCTAATCCAAAAATAAATGTGGCAATAATTATATTAACAAAATTAAATTTAACATCAAAAACTGCTGAAAATCCTAAAATCCATATCCATGCGACAACCATTGGTAGGAAATTCAAAATTGCTAACTCAATTCTACCATAAATTAACAAGAGTGTCAAGAAAACTATTAATGAAGAAATAAGCAGTAAATAATTGAAATCATTTTTAACAGAGTCCATTAAGTTTTTTGCAAAATCTGAGATGTCAAATACAAAACAATCTGTAGAAGAATTATTAATGTAAGTTTTAAATTTTTCAACTTCTGATCGTTTAACAACTACACTTGTAATAATACTCCACGTATTTCCAGATTTGTGAATTAAATTATTTAATCCTAATCCATCGATAAATTCAATACGTTGTCTATCTGTAGGAATAGTTGTATCTGAAATCCAATGATAAAAAGGTAAAAAAGCACTTTCTGAAAAATCGTATTTTTTACCTTCCTCTTTAATCTTCGTTTCAAGATTACTTTTTCTATTTTCCCAAAATTTACTCCAAGTAACTTTACTTGATTTTAATTTTTCTTTAGGTAAATAAAATGGTGCTAAAGAAACAACTTCATTTAAATGATTCTGTTTTTTATACGATTCGATTTTAGAAAATAAAACATCATTCTTTTTAACAGCATTTTCAAAATTATTGGAAGAAACTATAAGATGAATTTTTTTATCCACTTTAGGATTTATTCCCGTATAAAATTGTTCTTTTTTAATTAATTCTTCAGAATGAAAACTTAAATTATTTAAATCTGAATCAAATTTAGAATAAGAAGCTTTTGAATAAAAATATATCGTCAAAGCAATCGTTGAAAATAATAGAATTTTAAACACCCATTTTGGAATCACAAATCTATATTCTTTCTCCTGTTTATCTTTGAATTTAAAGCGACTAAAATGTAAAATTACAGGTAAAAACAATACCGTAAAAATAGCTGCACCCATCAATGTACTAACAGCAATTAAACCAAAATTTTGTAAAACAATTGAATCCGTAAAAAGTAAAGATGCAAATGCTGCAACAGTTGTGAAACTTCCAACTAACATTGGGAAAGTTAACTCTTCAACTGTTTTTAATAAATCTTTTGAGTGTTTGTAATGTGTAAAAAAATGAAAAGAATAATCCAATACAATACCAAGTAAAACTGCTGATGTAGCAACTGAAATAACTGAAATATTAGATTGATAATACCCCATGAAGCCTAATCCACACAAACCTCCAAATAATGTGGGAAGTATAAAATATAAGGGAGTAAAAAAACTTCTGTAATAAACAAAAAGCAATAAAAAGATTAATGATAAGCTGATGATAAGTGTCCGATTAGTATCTTTTTTTATCTGTTTAGAATTTTCATATGAAATTTGAAAAGTTCCAAAATAATCAAAATCTAAATCCTTATTTTTAAAATTAATTTCTTTTTTGAATTGTTCCAGAATCAGATTTAACTTTTCATTCTTTAGATTATCATTCAACTCAAAATTTAAAGTACCAAAGAATAATGCTTTTGTATAATCTTTATAAAATACAATGCCATCTTCCATTTGAAAATCAGTAGCTTTTGATTGAGGATTCAAATCTTTTAATTTATTCCAAGATAATCCTAATGGATCTCTAGAAATATAGCTTCCAATAAACATAGAGCTTGAAGCTAATTTTTGATTTGCTTTCTGAATGCTTTCTGAAATTGAATCCGAATTTAATTTCGATTGTATTTCAGAATAATCTTTCTCAGTTAACTTCCCTGAAAAATTTGAATAAAAATTATCTATTACTTCTTTTTCGCTTATTTCTCTTTGAACAATGATGCTTTTAATTAATCCTAAAGATGATTTTTTTAAATTTTGAGATAATGAGTCTAATTTTTCAGCAATCTCATAACTTTCCTTGTCTTTGGAATTGATGGAAAAAATAATCTGTTTGTTTAAGTTATTTTCTTTTATAACATTATTAAACTTTTTAAATTCTTGACTTTTAGGCAGTATAGAATATATGTCTTCATCCAATTGAAGATTTAAAACCCCGCTAAAAAGTATAGCAATTAGAAAAACAATTACAGCAACAAAAGCAATTGGCTTTTGAATAAAAAATGATACTATTTTTGAAAATAACTTACCCAATCTAATTTTATTTTAATTCATTTTCATCACATTAACCAATGCATTAAATTCAGCTTTATTTAAATCTTTCAAGACTATTAAAGAAGAATTATAAGCAGCTTTAACTGCAATTGGCACACCACCACCTAATTCAGCCCAATGTCCACCAATTGTGATGTTTTTAATTGGTGTTTTATAATGTGCTACTTTTGCTTGCATATTTATTTTTCCTGGCCTAGTTCCCATCATCGTTCCGTTTTTATTTAAACTATATCTATGATAAGTTATAGGTGTGGCAACTTCATAAAAAAGAATATGTTCTTCTAAATTGGTACACAATTTTTCAGAAACTCTTTTAATTATTATTTCAGCATATTTTTGTTTTAAGGCTTTATATTCATCATTTCTAACGAATTCACCTTTTTCATTTTTGGTTGTTCTCCAATTATTTTCATAATCCATCCAAGCAGGCACATACAATGTCAATACTCCTTTGTTTTCAGGAGACATTGTCTTATCACGAACTGTCGGTGAAAGTACACTTATAGCTGCTTTATGTGGATCACCCAAGCTATGTTCACTTCTTGTATTTTCATCATTACAAATCAATGTTAATTCAGATGAAAATCCTAAGTCTTCGCTTGGACAATCTAGTGCTATTGAAATAGTGACTGAGCTACTATATAATTCAGATTTTGTAAGTTTTTCTTTGATAGAAGTAGGAACTAAATCTGGAGACAATAGTTTTGTATATAACAACTCCGTATCACAAGCCGCTATCAAATGTTTAGCAAATAATTGATATTCTTTATGCCTTTTAACATACTTGACTCCTTTGAATTGGTTATTTTCAACAATGATTTCATTTACATTTGAACTCAAAATAACTTCTGAACCATTCGTTAGATTTATTTTAGAATTTAACCATGCTGGAAAAACTTGACTTCCTCCAATAGGTGGATTTTGATAATCATTATTGTATGCCCAAGCAATTGGAAACAAACACGAAAGCAAATCTTTTTCAGCACTCCAAAAACTCATTAATTTTTCATCACTAAAAAACTTTCTAAGTCCTTTTTTCATACCTTCATCACCACTATAAAAGACATATTTAACCATTGGTAAACCAATACTCATTTGTCTTAATCGAAATCGAAACAATTCAAATTTATTCATTGTTTCAGTCGATCTAAATAACAAAGGAAATTTTAAAGATATTGCAGCTATTTTTTTGGCTGCATTGAAAAATTTATTAATCCCTTTTTCCTCATGAGGAAAATCTCTAATCAATTCTTTTTTTAATTCTTCAGGATTATTTGTTAACGTGTAATCAACTTTATCGCTTAAATGTCTATGAATTTTTTCCATAGCCATTGGTTTTGGATAATCTTTACCTAAATGATTAAATATTTTGGTAACTGTTCCTTTTTCACCACATTGATTAAGCCAATGTATAGCGGTATCAAAAATAAAATCATTTCTTTCAAAACCTTGTAAATATCCTCCTATTAGGTAATGTCTTTCTAATACACAAACCTTTAATCCAGCATTTGATAGAAGAGCAGCAGAGGTTAAACCACTTATTCCTGCTCCTATAATTATTACATCAAATATTTTATCGGTCTCTAAAGATTGATCCATTAAATTGGTTTGATTTTTTAGCAAAAGTAGATATAAAAAGAGATTCTATCAAAAAAACCATTAATCTATTGTATAAACTAAATAATAACCTTCTCTAAATCGGAAAGTTAAATGATAATATACTGTTTGATAAATTAATACAATCAAATTTTCTGAATGCTTAATTTCAACAATCGAGACATCTTCTTTCAAATCTTCAATTTTACCATAACATCTTTTATAAAATGCTTCCTTCGAACACCAAATATAAGAAGCCTCATCTATCGTTAGATTAGGAAATTGCTCAAGTTCATTTTGATTAATGAAGTAATCTTTCCCCCTTATAATATTTTCATTTTTCAATTGAATATCAATTCCAACAGGTTGAATTTCTGAAAAATAAATCGCACAATAATCTTTAGAGTGTGAAATTGAAATAAATGATGAATCTTTTCCATTAAGATAAGGACTGCCATCACGATTATGATGAATCTCTAAATTATTAACTGAATCAAATTGATTTAATAAGTTTTTGATATAAAAACGTTCTTTATCTTTTTTTGTATCAAACACCAAAACATTATCTTGAATTTCATTTGAAATCCATATTTCACCTAATTTACTGTTAATTTTTTCAAGACTGTTCACCGGCTTTTTTATATCAAGCGACAAAATAATGTATATTTGCTCAATTGTACAACTTAATTAATTAAACAAGTGATATTAAGAGCTATTAAATTCTTAATCAAAGTTCTTTTTTCCATTTTCGAATACTTCATCATATTCCTAATTGGAATGGTATTTTTCATTATTTTCTCTTCTAGATTGTCACATCCTGAAGTAAAAGAAATTCATATTCCAAAACGTACTGAAATTTCTAAAAATCATTACAAAATCGGAAATAATTGGATTAAAAAAAATGAGCATGGAATTTGGGAAATGTACATTGAAGGTGATGATTATGAAAGAGGTTTAATCTACGGAGAACTAGCTAAAGAATTAGTTCAATATCAAGAAGAAGTATTTGTAAATCAAATTAACACGTTGGTACCTAGTAATACTTGGCAACAATTAATTCGATTGATGCTAGGTTTCTTTAATAAAGAACTTGTAAATAATATTCCGGAAGAAAATTTAAGAGAAATATACGGTGTTTCAAAATCCTTTTCAGATAAGTACGATTATATTGCAACTAAATATCAAAGAATTTTAAATTATCATGCCGCTCATGATATCGGACATGCGCTTAATGATTACAGTATGGTTGGCTGTACTTCTTTTGGTTTAAAAAACGAAAAATCATCAGATGGTAAATTGCTTATAGGTAGAAATTTTGATTTTTACGTCGGAGATGAATTTGCTAAAGAAAAATTAGTCTTATTTGTTAAACCTAAAAAAGGTATACCATTTGTTTCATATTCATGGGCAGGATTTACTGGAGTAGTTTCAGGTTTGAATCAAAATGGATTAAGTGTTACAATAAATGCTTCAAAATCAGATTTGCCGACTTCTTCTAAAACACCTATTTCAATTCTTGCCAGAGAAATACTACAATATGCAACAACAATTGATGAGGCAATAAAAATTGCTAAAAAGAGACAAACATTTGTTTCTGAAACAATAATGGTCAGTTCAAAAAAAGATAATCGAATTGTACTGATTGAAAAATCACCATCAAAAATGGGAGTTTACGAATCAAAAAATGACATAATTGTTTGCGCCAATCATTATCAATCTAACACATTTAAAAAAGACAATATAAATATTAATAATATTAAAGAAAGTGACTCACACTATCGATTCGATAAAGTGAATCAATTACTGTCTCAAAGTGAAAAGTTTGATTTGCAAAGTGTAGCATCAATTTTAAGAAATCAAAAAGGAATATACAATGACACTCTGGGTATGGGAAATCCTAGAGCGATTAATCAATTAATTGCTCATCATAGTGTAATCATACAACCTTCAAATTTGATCTTTTACGTTTCGACACAAAACTATCAATTGGGAGAATATGTTGGATATGACTTAAATTCCATTTTTAATAGTCAAAAAACTAAACAATTATTAATTGAAAAAGACCCTTTTGTTGATTCTAAGAATTACCAAAAATTCAATTATTATAAAAAAATTAAAAAAGACATCAGTAATTATATCATGTTTGACAAAACATTAACATTGTCTGAAAACAAAATCAATGTTTTTATAAAATCAAATAGCGAATCGTATATAACTTATGAAGTTTTAGGGAATTATTTTAAAACGAAAAAAAACAAGCTTAGAGCAATTAAATATTACAATATAGCATTGACTAAAAAATTAGCTTCTAAGCAAGTTAAAGAAGAAATTCTTGAGAAAATAATGGATTGCAAATCAATGAAATAGAATTAGCGTGGAAAAAGTTCAATTACAAATAAAATATGCACTAAAAAATTCTCCTTTTTATAAAAAAAAGCTGAATGATTTCGCTTCTTCTATTGAAAATGATTTTACTTTAGAAAAATACAAAAACCTACCTTTCACTTCAAAAGAAGATTTATCCGAGCATAATGATGCATTTTTAGCAATTAAACGAAATAAAATTGCTGAATATGTAACTACATCAGGAACTTCTGGTAGTCCGGTTACAGTTTTTTTATCTAAAAAAGACATACTTCGTTTAGCAAAGAACGAATACGATAGTTTAAAATTAATGGGGAACTCATCGAAAGATATTTTCCAATTAATGACAACAATCGATAAGCAATTTATGGCTGGATTAGCTTATTATTTAGGAGTTCAAAAACTAAATGCTGGGCTAATCCGAATTGGACCTGGTGTACCACAACTTCAAATAGATGCTATTCTAAAATATTTACCGACAAAAATTATTGCCGTTCCCTCATTTATAGTAGCGCTTATCAATTTTGCAAAAAATAATGAAATTGATCTAAATAAAACTTCAGTAAAATCAATAGTTTGTATTGGCGAACCAATTCGAAATTTAGATTTCAGTTTAAATGTACTTGGGCAAAAAATTACAGAAAATTGGGATGTGCAGTTATATTCAACATATGCTTCAACTGAAATGGGAGCTGCTTTTTCTGAATGTTCAGCATTTAACGGTTGTCACTTAAATGAAGATTTACTTTTTGCTGAAGTAATTAAAGAAAATGGGGAGGATGCAAAAAATGGTGAAATTGGTGAAATAATTGTCACTCCTTTAGGTGTAACAGGAACACCTGTAATACGATATAAAACAGGTGATTTAGCTCATGTTTACTATGGAAAATGTAGTTGCGGAAAAAATTCACTTAGACTAGGCCCTATTGTAGGTAGAAAAAATCAAATGATTAAATACAAAGGAACAACTATTTACCCAAATTCAATTTTTGAAATACTTGATCAACATAATGAAATACCTATTTATAAAATACAAATTTCAAAAGATGAACTTGAAAATGATGACATTACTATTTTATTACCAGTTAGTATTGAACATCTAAAATTAGAATTAAAACTTCAAGAAAAATTTAAATCAAAAATTAAAGTTTTACCTAAAATTAACTTTATTGAAGATGATTTATTACTAAATTTAGTGCATTCAAAAAAGAGTAGAAAACCTACTAAAATAGAATTTATTTAATTTTATAGATTATGAAAAAATTAATTTTTACAGCAATTTTGCTAACAGCAACTTTAGGAGCTTATGCTCAAAAAGTTACTGATTTATTTACAAAAACTGAAACGAAAATTACGTATTTAGGAATTGATTATTCACATGTTAAACTAATTGGAAACTTTTCACAATTTGCAGAAGCAGGAGTCGTAGGTCCAATCCTAGTTAAAGAGAAATATTTTGATTCTTGGAATGATTTAGTTGTTAAAGAACAAGAGAAATATGATATAAAAGGAATGTTTAGAAAAGAGAGTATTGAATATAATATCTCTGACATTCAAAAAATCAATAAAAGTGCTTCAACTGAAGAAATGGAAGCAGATGAAACACCAAACTATTCACAAGAAGATATTCAAAAAATTGTTTCTAATTACAAATTTTCAACTAAAGATGGAATAGGAATAATTTTTATTGCTGAATCATTAAATAAAAACAAAGAATCAGGTATTTTTCACTTTGTTGCATTTAACATTTCAACCAAAGAAATTTTACTGCAAGAATCTTTTACAGGTAAAGCAGGTGGGATTGGACTCAGAAATTATTGGGCTCGATCAATTTTTGAAGTAATACTTCAAATAAAAGACAAAAAATTTAAAGAGTGGAAAAAAGAATATGTTCCTAAGTAAATGAAATCAGAGGTTGGAAAAAATTTCAACCTCTTTTTTTTTTAGTAAATTTTCATATTAATTAATAAACTAAAATAATTATCAAAAAAAACGTGAAGAATTTATTCCTCACGTTTTAAAAAATATCAACTATTTCTTACAATAAGTCATTCGCTAAATTTGCTAAGTCAGATCGTTCTCCTCGTTCTAATTTTACATGTGCGAACAAGTCTTTTCCTTTCAAACGATCGATTAAATAAGCTAATCCATTTGAGTTTTCATCTAAGTAAGGCGTATCAATTTGATGAACATCTCCTGTGAAAATGATCTTTGTATTTTCACCCGCTCTTGTGATAATTGTTTTTACTTCATGCGGCGTTAAATTTTGAGCTTCATCAATGATGAATAAGATATTTGAAAAGCTACGACCACGAATAAATGCTAATGGAGTGATAATAATTTTTCCAGATTGCTCCATCTCCAAAATTGCTTTATGTTTCTTTTCGTTTTCACCAAATTGAGATTTGATGAATTTCAAATTATCCCATAAAGGTTCCATGTAAGGACTAATCTTATCATTTGCATCACCTGGTAAAAACCCAATATCTCTATTTGATAATGGAATAATTGGACGTGCTAAAATAATTTGCTGATAACCTTTCGCTTGTTCTAATGCAGAAGCTAGTGCTAACAACGTTTTACCAGTACCTGCAACTCCTTGAACAGCTACTAATTTAATATCATCATTTAACAATGCATTAAACGCAAAAGCTTGTTCTGCATTTTTAGGTTTAATTCCATAAACGAATTCTTTTTCTATTCGCTCAATTTGATCTGTCTTCGCATTGTAAACAACCAACGAAGATGTTTTTCCGTTTTTTAATATATAATAACCATTTGGAATTTTCTTATCTCCCAAGATGCCATCTTCTGGAACACTACCTTTTGTGAAAATGTGTCGAATAATTTCTGAATCGATATTGTCAATGGTATACGCACCCGATTTGTCGATGTCGGCCATTGTAACTTTACCAGTCTCGTAATCTTGTGCATTTACGCCCAAAGCTTTCGCCTTGATACGCATATTGATATCTTTTGTAATTAAAACAACTTCGCTTTTCGGTTCTGTTTCTTTTAAAAACAGCGCTGCATTGATGATTTTATGGTCATTTTTACCAACTGAATAGACATATTCAGCATTGATTTCTCTTGGATTACTTTCCAAGACTATTTTAAACTTACCTTGATTCTTACCTAAAGAAATCCACTCTTGTAACCCACCGTTTCCTGAAAGTTTATCAATGAAACGAATCACTTCTCTTGCAGCAAAATTCTTGGAATCATTACCAACTTTGAATTTATCTAATTCTTCAAGGACAGTTATGGGAATCGACACGTTATTAGTACCGAAATTATTAATGGCTAGATGATCATGAAGTAATACAGATGTATCTAACACATAAATTTTAAGTTTCTTAGCCATACGATTTAATTTTACATTAATGTAGAAATAAAAATCGAACTAAAAAAATTTAAGTAATTAAAAAATAGTTATAGAATTGTTAATGAGATGAAGACCTATGACGAATAATACTTCTCAAATTTGACTCTAAACAAATCAATAACATGACGTCTGGTTTTTCCTGTTCAACGATTTTCTCATTCAACTTATATTCCCATTTATCGAAAATTTTAATTGTTCTACTGAATGTTTCAGCCATAAAAGGAAACATGTAACCACCGAAAGAATCTGAGACAATCATTAGTTTCTTTTTCTTTGAACCGACAATTTCTCTTGAATTTTCATATTTATATGCTTCAAACATCGGTGGAACTGGATATCCTTTTTTCGCTGCTTCTGTCGCTTTATAACCTTTTTTTGGATAAGGTTTCACATAGAAATCTTTGAAATCTTCCACATTTGGAAACATATTCACGATGTTACCAATACTTCTGTTTTCTCTTTTAATTGTGTAATCATTAATGTTGTTTAAATAAATAGAAGTATCCTCTTCTTTCATTCTTGCTAACACTTCATTAGAAGCATAAAAACCTCCTAAATTATTCCAGTGATTATCCAATTTGAAATACAACAACTCTTTACTTTTGTTTTTTCTTAAAACATCATACACATTGATTGGCTTCACTTCACAATTTTTGTCTAAGTATTTTACCAATTGCTCACCCCAAGAATTAAACTTTCTTTGCTCATTATTCGAAACTTTCTCAGGGTAAATTGACGTTTTAGCAGGAGCAACCATGAAGTAAAATTTACACCCACGCTTTGCCAAATATTCTTTTCGATATTCTAATTCTTCTGAAATCGCTTTCATTTCCCAAGGCTTCAAATTGTTTTGACCAAGGTAAGATTCATATTCTCTACCTGCTAAGAACATCCAACCATCAACACCAATAACAACACTTTCTGGAATTGGTGATTTCTTGAAGATTTTGATATTATTTAAGGCATAATACTTCACCAAAATTGAACGAACGGTAAAGTTATCATTGTAATAACTTTCATATTTCATTGGAAATTTTTCGATGTCTTTAATCGTCAAACTTGGTCTGTCTGCTAATTTTCTATTTTCATTATTAGCGATATCTTTCACAAATTTTAAGTTTCCATTGATGATAGGAAATGTAATTAATGCAAGAAACACAATAGAAACTAGAATTGAACGAAATTTTGTGTGTTCCATCTTAAAATTGATAATAAATGAATGGATTATAAGTTCCTGCAAT
>CANGHX010000020.1 GCA_947453715.1 Flavobacteriales bacterium
AAACCAAATAAAAAGAAGAAAGCAGCGATGGCGGCTAATAAGCAACAGAACTCGCCAAATAGAAAAAACAACACATCCCAAGCACCAAAAGAAGAGCGTTCTAATAAGAAAAAATGGTCTTGGGGTGGAGATAGAAAATAAGAAATGAAAGTTGAAAAAGATCTTTGATTTTGAACGACTTCTTTTCTAACAAATGGTAATTATGGAAAAATACATTGAATTAGCTTTAAAAAACTTGAAAATTGCATCCTTAAACGAGATGCAAAAAGAATCAATTGAAGTAAATAAAACACAACAAGATTGTGTGCTTTTATCTCCAACTGGTTCAGGAAAGACATTGGCTTTTTTATTGCCATTATTGCGTTTTTTGGATGAAAAACAAAATCATGTTCAAGCCTTAATTATAACGCCAACAAGAGAGTTAGCAATTCAAATTGAATCTGTTTTTAGATCTTTAGGGACACCTTTTAAAGTGAATGCAACTTATGGTGGACATTCAATGCGAGTGGAAGAAAATAATTTTATTCAGGCACCTGCAGTTTTAGTAGGTACACCTGGTAGAATTTGTGATCACATACAGAGAGGGAATTTGGATCTTGAAAATGTTTCAACTTTAATCTTAGATGAATTTGATAAGTCTTTAGAAATGGGATTCCATGATCAGATGGAATACATTTTGGCTTACACGAAAGGACTGAAAAAAAGAATGTTGGTTTCTGCTACAGAAATGAGTGAGATTCCAACTTTTACAGGAATTAAAGATTCAATTGAAATTAATTATTTGGTTGAAAAATCAGATAATTTGACCTTGAAAATGGTTGTTTCAAACGAGAAAGATAAGTTGCAATCTCTATTTGATTTAATCTGTCAAAATTCGAATGAACCTACGATTATTTTCTGTAACCATAGAGAGCCAGTTGAAAGAGTAGCAGAGTTTTTAGCCGATTTAGGAATTGTAGTTACTTTCTTTCATGGTGGTTTAGAACAAGCAGAACGTGAACGAACATTGATTAAATTTAGAAATGGAAGTTCGAATTATTTGGTGACAACTGATTTGGCTGCAAGAGGATTAGATATTCCTGAAATTAAATACATTATACATTATCATTTACCTTTAACAAAAGATGCTTTCATTCACAGAAATGGACGTACCGCTCGTATGTCTGCTTCTGGTACTTCTTTTTTATTGGTAACGAAAGATGAGGAATTGCCAAAATACATTTCAGAACAAAATATTCCAGTTGAATCGATAAAAGAAGAATCTTTTCTTCCAAAAGAGCCTAAATGGGAAACATTGTACATGAGTGGTGGTAAAAAAGATAAAATCAATAAGATTGATATTGTAGGTTTTTTAACCAAAAAAGGAAATTTAGAAAAAGATGATTTAGGATTAATTATCGTTCAAGATTTCACTTCTTATGCAGCTGTTAATAGAAAGAAAATCCGTCAAGTACTAGCAGCGATCAAAGACGAGAAGATAAAAGGAAAGAAATTAAAAATTGGGATTTCAAGATAAAAAAAAGAAATGTAGACTGAGCGAAGTCGAAGTCTATATTTTTGAATTGTTCTGTTATTTGCAATTTTGAAAAACAAATTTGATATTTGAGCGTTAATAGTTAGACATGAAAGAAAAATTAAAATCATTATATAGGTTTATCTCTCCAAGATTTCAAACAGTTCATTTAGATTATAGAGTTGATCCAACACCTCGTCAAGGTCATGGGAAACCAGCTCATTCCTTATTGTATAAAATTATTGATGATAATAGAGAGTTGTATAAGCAAACACTTTATGATTTTTTACATCTTTCAGCAAACATTCATACAATTCAAGATAGTTCAGTTGAAAAGAATGAAAATCTTCCTGCATGGAATAATGAATTTCTACCAGGTCTAGATATTGTAGGTTTGTATGGAATAATAGCTTTACACAAGCCGAAACAATACATAGAAATAGGTTCTGGAAACTCTACCAAAGTTGCTCGAAAAGCGATTTCAGATTTGAAATTAGATACAAAAATCACTTCGATTGATCCTTACCCAAGAGCAAATATTGATCATTTAGCAGATAAAGTTATCCGTGAACCATTTGAAAAATTGAATGATTTACAGTTTATCATCAATTCTCTAAATGAAGGTGATATTTTGTTTATCGATAATTCCCACAGATGTTTTTCGAATTCAGATGCAACTGTTTGTTTTTTAGAATTATTGCCCTATTTGAAAAAAGGAGTAATTGTGCATGTGCATGATATCTATTTGCCATATGATTATCCGCAATTCATGTGTGATCGTTTTTATAATGAACAATATGTATTAGCAGCGTTTGTATTAGCAAATCCTTCTAAATACAAAACTATTTTACCTAATTACTTTATAAGTGAAGATAAAGAATTGAGCGAAATAATTTTCCCAATGTGGAATCATTCGAATTTAAAGAATGTTGAGCGACATGGTGGTTCTTATTGGTTGATGATAGGTGAATAGTATATTCAATAGTCTTCTTGTATATTAAAGTGAAACTTGCAAATTTCTATTCTGATTTTTGTATTTCTTTTGTTATTGTATAAAAAAGTAAAACGGAATTTATACTTTTTATAAATCAATTATCATAATTTTATTCTGAGCCTTATTTTTTTCAACAATAACGCTTGTTCTTCTAAACCTTTTATTATATTAGTAGAACGAAATTTATTACACTATTTATATGTCAGATACAACGATTAAACCGATCAAAGGTGGTGAATTCTTAATCAGAAATACAAAACCAGAAGAAATTTTCTCTCCTTCAGAATGGAGTGAGGAGCAGCAAATGATTGCTCAAATGTGTGATGATTTTATCAATCAAGAGGTTTATCCTGTAATTGATAGAATTGATGCAATGGAAGAAGGTTTGATGGTTTCTTTATTAAATAAAGCTGGTGAACTTGGAATGTTAGGCATGTCTGTTCCTGAAGAATTAGGAGGAATGGGTGTTGATTTCAAAACTTCTTTATTAGCAACTGAGCGTTTAGGAAAAGGTCATTCATTTTCTGTAGCTTATGGAGCACATACAGGAATTGGTTCTTTACCATTATTGTATTACGGAACAGAAGCTCAAAAAGCGAAATATATTCCATTATTAGCTTCGGGAGAGTGGAAAGCAGCATATTGTTTAACTGAACCAGGATCAGGATCTGATGCTAATTCAGGAAAAACGAAAGCAACTTTAAGTGAAGATGGTAAATATTATAGCATTACAGGTCAAAAAATGTGGATCACAAATGGTGGATTTGCAGATTTGATGACTGTTTTTGCTAAAATTGGAGATGATAAAAATCTTTCTGCATTCTTAGTTGAAGCAAAATCAGAAGGTGTTTCTTTGAATCCTGAAGAGAAGAAAATGGGGATTAAAGGTTCTTCAACTCGTCAAGTTTTCTTTAACAATGTAAAAGTTCCAGTTGAGAACATGTTAAGTGACAGAGAAGCTGGATTTAAAATTGCTTTGAATATCTTAAATATTGGTCGTATTAAATTAGGAGCTGGAGTTTTAGGTGGTTCAAAAGCTACAATTACTGATTCAGTAAAATATTCGAATGAGCGTGAGCAATTTGGTCGTTCGATTTCTAAATATGGAGCTATTCGTTACAAATTAGCAGAACAAGTAATTCGTACGTTTGTTGTTGAATCAGCAATTTATAGAGCTGGTCAAAATATTGATGATGCTATTAAACATCATGTTTCAGAAGGAATGGACAAAGGTGCGGCGACATTAAAAGGAATCGAAGATTATGCAATTGAATGTGCGATCTTAAAAGTAGCTGGTTCTGAATGTTTAGATTATGTTGCTGATGAAGCTGTTCAAGTGTATGGTGGTATGGGTTACTCTGCAGAATCTCCTGTTGAGAAAGCTTATAGAGATTCTAGAATCAACCGTATTTTTGAAGGTACGAATGAAATCAATAGAATGTTAATTGTTGACATGTTATTGAGAAAAGCAATGAAAGGTGAATTAGACTTATTATCACATGCTATGAAAGTTGCAGGTGAATTAATGAGTATTCCTGAAATGAAAGATCCTTCAGATGCAATTTTTGCTAATGAATACAATTATTTGGAAGGTTTCAAAAAAACAATCTTAATGGTAGCTGGAGCAGCAGTTCAAAAATTAGCTCAATCTTTATCTAAAGAACAAGAGATCTTAATGAATGTTGCGGATATAGCGATTCAAATTTACCAAGCGGAATCAGTGTTGTTAAGAGTTGAGAAATTAATTGCAACAAAAGGGGAGGCAGCTGCACAAACTGAGATTGCAATTGTTAAAACGTTCTTTTATGATGCTGCTTCAAGAGTTGAAAAAGCAGGAAAAGATGCAATCAATTCGTTTGCAGAAGGAGATGAAGCTAGAATGATGTTGATGGGATTAAAACGATTCACAAAAACAGACGCTTTCAATCCGAAAGAAGCAAGACAATTAATTGCTAATAAATTGATTGAAGCAAATCAATATTGCTTTTAATAGAATAAATAAAATTTGATATTAGATTAGGCTGTCTCAAAAGGATGGCCTTTTTTAGTTACTAGCTGATAGTTTAAGCGAATTGTTAATCGACATTTTCTAATCCACATTCTATTTCATCCTCATTTTTGACGACTTCTGAAGGAATTTTAATTTGAGAAAATAAGAAATTGTAAAATTCATCTGAGTGGAAAACTCGTTCTAATTCTCCATGTCCATATGAAGGGTGAACAGTATAAATTAAATTTGTTCCACCATTACAGTTTCTAATGGCATCCACCATTTTATCAGATTCAGAAATTGGTACTGCTCTATCTAATCGCCCATGTTGAATCCACAGAGGAATTTGAGCTAGATTACAACCATCGGTTTGATTTCCACCACCACATAAAGCAACTGCCCCCGCAATTAATTCAGGATATTTACCCGCAAAATGTAAAGTACCATATCCCCCTAAACTCATCCCAGCAACATATATTCGAGTTGAATCAGTGTTGTAGTGATTTTGTAAATATTTCAAGACGCTTAATACTTTCTCTGGTTCCCAACCTTTTCCCATTGCAACTTGAGGAGCAACAACAATTGCCGGGATTTTTCGACCACGTAAAATCTCATTAATTATTCCGTAACGTTTTACTATCTCTAAATTATTACCTGAAAGACTTCTACCATGTAGAAAAATTAAAATAGGTGGTTTTGAATTTAATACACTATCAGAAGGGAGATTTAGTAAAAAAGGATAATCAGCTTCACCTTTTACTGCTGATAATTGAGTAAATGAAATCAGTTGAATTAAAAGAAAAAAAGGAATTAAAAAGGATTTCATTTTAAATTCACAAATCAAATTATTTATTAAAGATGTATCTAGCTGAAATTGATATGTCTAGAAAATTATTACCTCTATTGATGATGTCAAAATAAGGTTTTACATCTGCTTGAAAAGTAAAAGGGTAATTTGCTAAATTATATTCAGCTCCAAATATGCCATCTAATCCGATAGCAAAATAACTTGATTTGTATTTAACAGCTTGACCATTGCTATTATAATAGTATCCATTTACATCATAATAATAACCGTCATAATATGAAGCATTGTGAAAACCAGCATGAATTCCTCCACCGAAAAGCCAATTTAAACCTTGAACTCCATTGAAAGGAATATGATATTCTAATAATCCAGTTATTTTGGATCCACTATTAAATAAATTTGTCGATAGTATACCCTCAAAAGCTAATTTATCATTTAGAAAGTGTTTGAAAGTTCCACCGAAATCTGTACCTGATCTAACTCCAATACTTGATTTGTAACCATCACCACCTTTAAAAAATTGACTATAAACGGACGAGTTTATAAAAACTAGAAATGTAATGATTAATAAATTGTTAGTAGCTTTCATCTTATATAATTCAATAAATTTTAATACAAATTTAGCTATTTTTTTAACTTTTAACACCTAATTTTGATTTGTCAATTTTCTTTTGTGACTTATTAACATTAAACACGAAATGCTAGAAATGAAAGTAATAGGGGCGAATATTAGTTTCTCATAAAAATTAATCGAGAGACTATTTCCTAATGTATTTAAAGTAAAGAGGATAGCAAGTATCCAATAAACAATTTTTATCCATTTTCTATTTATATTTCTTTTAAAATCAATTAATAAAATAACTAGGATTATACTATTGACGAATAATGAAATCGATTCAAATTGAAACATTTCTGATTTTGAATGTAGTTTTCCACCCCAAACCATTTTGTAATCAATTAATTGAAGCATAATTAATACATGATAAAAACTGATTATTATGTTAGTAATCAATAAATAAGTCAGTGGTATTTTTTTTGATTTCATTTATTTATTCATAAACTCCCCAATAATATATAGGATTTCAGCTTTTTGTTCAGGAGTACCACTGTTACACATATCATTGTGAGGTGTGTTTTTTAATTGAACAATTTTAATGTCATTTTCTAATTGTTCTTGATCAGTTGGAATGACACCTTCATCTGCTTTTTGATCAGAAGAACGAATAGATAGTATTTTTGGTTCTGATGTAACTGGAATAGGCATTCTTCTATTATCTAAAGAAATAACGCGTTTAATTTCGTTTGGATATTCGGCAGCAAAAAGCATTGACATATCTCCACCATTAGAATGTCCAATAAGTGTAATATCAGACGTATCAATATAATCGAATTCAGAAGCTAAACTTTGAATTGTGTATTGAATATTTTTAATTCCTCTTTCCCAATTAGGCATCCTTAAGTCTTTAAGATCATCACCAGTCATCGCTAAAGAATCATCTGTTGGTAATTCATGTTGTAAACTAACGACGAAGTAACCTTTTGAAGCAAGGTAATCAGCAATAAATGAATATCCTAAATAAGATTTTCCACTATTATACCCATATCCATGACTAATGATAACCAACTTTTGACTATTAGTAGTTTCACCATTTTTAGGATGGTACATAATAATTGGAATTGTTCTTTCTCTAACTGAATCAAATAATTCGGAATGTGTAACAGTAACGGCCATGTTTCCAGATTTTTTAGAATAAAGACCGTATTCATGAGTTTCTGCTACTGCGATTTCTTGAGCGAAAAATATTGGTTGAAATAAAAGTATAAAACCAAAAAAAATACTAAGTTTCATAACATGCTGTATTAGTGAATAATGAATGTCATATATCTACTAATACTGTAAGTTTTTAAAAATGTTGCGTTTTAATAGAGATTTTAACAAATCAATGTTTGAAACAACTCTAGATTTTAATTAATATAACTTGATTGACACAAGTAAAGTTTATGAAATTAGTTGTTCAAAAAAACCACCAATTTGTTTTTCTTCATCAACGAAGTGTATTTCATAAATCCAGAATCGATCTTCATTAAATTTATCTTTCGACCACATCAATTCTGTGTTTTCAGGATGGATATAATTGATTTTGTCTTCTCCTAATAGGATTTCATGTGGAAAGTTTCCTACTAAATGGCCACAATGTTCATTGCCATATTTCCAGCCATATTTCAGTGCTAGTTCTTGAGTGAATTTATAAAATTCTTCACCTGTTATTACTTCTTTATTTTGATCGTAAAATTTCTTTCCTTCTAACCATGCAGCTTCAATATCTGCTTTTAATTTTAGCATTAAATGATCTTCACCGATAACGTATGTTCTGCCGAAATCTGCTTCCCATTCTTCGAAGACAGGGCCAAAATCAAAGAATAAAATATCATTCAGTTGCAACGCTAACACAGGTGGATTTTCTTTGTAGGGTAGTAAAGTGTTTTTTCCAGATCGAACAATTCGTTTATGCCAATATTTTTTTATGCCAAATAAATTTTCAGCAAGATTAAAGATTTCAATATTTAATTCCTTTTCTGTTTTACCAGGTTGAATTAAGTTTAATTCTTCAATTTTTTCAAATAAGAATTGCGCTTTTTTTTCAGCTTCTACTAATTTGGAATATTTTTCACTCATAGTATATTATAAATATCGTTCTTTTAAAACTTGACAGTGATGTATTGAATGTCCAGCAATCATCCAGCCGATAATACGAGAAGTAATTTCATTTCCATTTGCTTCCCCCTTGAAATCTATGGAATCAGAATCCATTGATTGAAATAAGTAGATTGTAGATTGTCGAACAATTTTAAACTCCTGAATTAAATCAGCTAACGTTCTGTTTTTGCAATTAGAATTAATAATGAAATCATTATCGTCATAACCTGCTAATTCTGTATGATCTTTTCTTGAGAAACGTAATGCACGATAATTAAAGATTCGTTCACTATCAATTATGTGTTGCAATAATTCTTTGATCGTCCATTTTCCAATTTCATATTGATAATTTTCCTTTTCAAATTGGATCGATGAAAATAAATCAATTGTCATTTGACCTTGATTTTCTAAGGCTTCAATTAATTCATTTTCTTCAACAAGATTGATATAACTTTTAAAATAAGTTGTTAATTCTACTTCATTCGGTTTCGTTATCATATCAAGCTATTGTTTTAAAATAAATGTATTTATTTCTTTCATTAATCCTTTTTTCAAAGGAAGTTTAGGATTCGTATAACTTGCCTTATTTTTTTCAATATCTGAATCCACATTTTTTAATACATGATTCATGTTTTCAAATATTTTGTATTCAGCGGAAGGATTTCCTTTGTGAAGAATATCTGAATCAGCAATTAATACTTGCATATCAGTTGTGCCTTGAATAATTAAAACAGGAACTTTCACTTTTCCAATTTCAACTGCTGGATCATATTTCAACATAGAGATGATATAAGGTTGTATAGAAGGATTAAATAATGAACCTAATAATATTGGATAATTCGTTACCTTATGTCCGTTTTTTAAGCTGTCCAAAACCACAGAAGTTTGATCTTTCACTTCTTGAGGAAGTAATTGTTTCCCTAATTGTTCTTTTAATAATACATCTAAAGTTCTTCCTGGACCAGCAATGCTTATGTATTTGTCAACTTGTGATTTTTGAGCTGCAAGCATACCGATTAGAGATCCTTCACTGTGACCAATGATTATGATTTTTGAAAATCGAGTATCTGTTTTAATAAAATTGACCCAATCAACAAGATCGTCAACATATTTATCCAAAGTCATATCTCCTTCAATTGTTTTTGCAGCTTCCTTACTTTTTGAAATTCCTCTTTTATCATATCGTAAACAAGAGATTCCATTCAGAGAAAGTTGTTCAGCAATCATTTTATAAGTGTCTGAATTTACACCGAGAGGATTATTGCCATTTCTATCAGTTGGACCTGAACCTGCAACAATAATTGCAATTAAATTGCTTGCGTTTTTAGATGGAACAGTTAAACTGCCGAAGATATCTCCAGTTTTTGTCTTCAATACAATTTCTGATTCTACAAAAGAGGTTTTACTTTTTGCAAAAGAAGTAATTGAAATGAATAGAGTGAATAAGAATAATATATTTTTCATCTGATTTTTTTTATTTTTTGAGAGTATACAAAACTATAATGTAAAATTAAAATCGTATTAAGGCAAAATAAATATTCATTAAAATAATTTTCATTTTTTTTCCCGATTGTTGTTTCATAAACATAATATGAAATATAAAAATTTAATACACTCAATATGGAAAAAATGGCAAAAGTGTTGAGATTAATTTTACAATTTGATAAATGTTTTATTTCGATATAAATTATATTACTCAAAGTTGGCCAAATGAAAAATAATGGCAGAACAAAAAGTCTTGCTTCTCTACTTTTAGTTGTTGCCAAAACAATTATTGAGTTAATTAGCAGGGTAATAATGAATGCTATTTTTATTTTTTTGATAGTGTTAATTGAAGTTTTTAATTTTGAAATTATTATACAATAAATTGGTAAAATAGAAATTAAATAAAATGAAGTTATGGTTTCCAATGTATATTTATAGTTCTGAAAATTATGCTTTAAATATTGTAATCTAGAAGTGAAGTCATTTTTTAATTCATTATTTATTTCATAAGTTTTAGAATATAAAATCAGAAAGGTAGAGTAGAAAAGGACTGGAATACTAAGTAACAATATTTTTTTTTGTTTTGGTAGTTGAGCGATAATGAATATTCCTGGGATTAAAATTAGACTACTCTCTCTGCAAATGATACTTAGGCTAAATGAAAGAATAAAAAGAGTCCATTTTTCTTGTGTTAAATAAATTAAAGATAGAAAAATTAAAAAGTATTGTAAGGGCTCATCATATGTGTAAATGGGAGGGAAAAATGAAAATAGAACTGAAAATGTAGAATGGAATAAGATTATACTAATGATAGCAGTTTTATGATTTTTAAAAATTATATATGTTAGTTTATAAATAAGTAGGCCATTAATAAAAATCAACATATAATTGAAAAGTATAAATGCAATTTCAATATTTATATTAATTGATTTTGCAATAAATTCCGTAAAAAAAGTAGTAAATGGACGTTTTAGGAAAACGGGATTTTCTTTATGTGCAATTACAATTTTTGAAATTCCTTTTCTGCCTTCAGTTACAATATGTAAATTCAGCATTGAAACGACATTTATATAAAAATGGCAACATAAATTGCCAATTGTTAATGCCAGACTTAAGAGATATTTGAAAACTTTACTTTCTAACATTAAATCTTTTTTTGATGATTTTATTTAATGGGAATTCAACAAAATTGTATAAAATATAAGAGAATAGTATCACTAAAAGCCAAAATAACAAATACCTCAGTGAAATTAACATGTAATAATTGCTAAAAATATCTTCCCAATTTATTTTATTAATAATCCAGCTTTTTATGATGCTCAAATTCACTAAATACATTGAATAGGAAGTGATACTAACATATGTAATTATTTTATAAATAAGATTTCTATTTGTTTGAAAATTATTTAAATATGGTAATGTAAAAGCTGTTCCTAATGCAAGTAGAGTAAATGAAAATACACAATTATAAAATCCGATTTCAGAAACAAAAAATAATGACAATATTTTAGCTAGAATAATTGTGAAAATTCCAATGAAAAAAAATGTTTTTTTATTGGAAATCCATAGAGAATAATGATGTTTATATATGTATGCAGCAATTACGCCATACACAATACTATCAAATCTTGTTATTACTTGTTTTCTAAAAAAACGATCCCATTCCATATAATTAAGTATGTGTAGATGATCTAAGCGATAGATTCTGTAAAATGTGAATACAGTAATAATTGCAATAAGACTGTAAAGGATGATTCTATTGTTTTGAAATTTGCTTGAGATCTTTAAGCTTATAAAAAAGATTATAGGGATTAATAGATAGAACCATTCTTCAATTGACAAGCTCCAAGCTTCGGGGAAAAAAGATGGATGTACTGTATTGAAATTCTGAAGGAAAATAAAGTAATTATATTTTTGATCAAATTTAAAATGTTCATTGAAAATTAGATTTAAACTTAATAAAACACTTAAAATTAAAAAATAACTTGGTATTGTTTTAGCCCATCTTTTAACATAAAAATTTGAAATGAATTTAAAATTAAATTGATTGTTTTTTATGTTTTCGATTAAATTTTTACCAATTAAAAAACCACTTAAAACAAAAAAAATATTTACGCCATCAGTATAAAAATAAGTATTGTAAATTTTTAATTTCTCAGGCAATAAATTTTCACTGTGTCCAATTAGAACAAAAAGAATTGCAAAAAAGCGAATAATATCAAGACCAAAAATTCTTTCTTTTTTTTCTTCGAATTGAAAAAATTTCATTCTAATTGAATTAATTCATATAAAGTTAATAGAATTTATTGAAGTTTAATTTTCAGGTTACTTTTAATTTTTAACTCCCATTCTGATTTTAAAATACTCAAAACAATGCTATCCCTTCTTGAACCATCAGGACGAAAACTTTCACTTCGTAATATCCCTTCTTCTGTACATCCAATACTTTTCATAGCATTGATGCTTCGTTTGTTGTTTAAATCAGCTCGGAATTCGATACGTTCAAATTTTAATTGGTCGAATGCGAATTCAAGTAATAAATATTTACAGGCTTTATTTAAACCAGTGCCTTGAAATGATTTTCCGTACCAAGTAAAACCAAGTAACATCGATTTTTGAATTGGTTGGATTGAATAAAATCGTGTACTTCCTGCGTATTTATTATTCAATTTATCGAAGACAATGAATGTGTAAGCTTGTTCATTTTGTCTACTTTTTAGAGCTAAATCGATGTATTTTTTTAAGTTTTCTTCTCCATCTGCTCTGACCAATGAAAATTGCCATATTTCGGGTTCGTTTAAAGAGAATTCAACTAAATTTTCAAAATCAGATGATTCAATTGGGCGTAATAAAACTCTATCGTTTTCTAAAATGTAATCTTGATTAAAGTCCATTTTGTTCTTTTAATAGTTTAATTTTTGAAATTCGATCAGAGGAATAGGTTGTACTTTTTTCTTCTACGTAAAGATATAAGTTCAAAGCTTTCTTATCGAATTCAAAATTAGATTTGATACTTAATAGTCTTAATGTTTCAGCTAGTTTTTCTAAATTGTCAAGATTGATTTTGGGATTTTTCAATAGTGAATCTAGAAAATCTTCATCAGGTATTGTTTTGATTTCTTCTAAATCTAAGTCAAGTCCATTTTTAACTGCTTCATTAATTGAGTCAATTTGAAGAATATTATCTGGTGAATTCAATTGAAGTAGATCGGCAATCACTTTACCTAAAATACGGCCTAAAATATCAATCTGATTTAAAAAATAATCGTCTTGTCTCATTTTGATTTATTTAATTTTCCAAGGTGGATTCATTCGATTTTCGCCTGCATAATATAGAATAAGAATATTGCCATCCAAATCTTTGATTCGTGCTTCACGCCATAACCAAGGTTTGTCATTCGGTAATTCTTCAAATTCAACACCTAAATTGATTAATTCATTGACTTTTTCATCTAATGATTCGCATTCAAAATAAATCCAAATTCCATTCTTATTAATTGGTCTTTCATTAATGTGGAGTGAAAATGTAGCTTTTTTATCAGGTGCTATAAATCGTGCATAATGTTCTTTTGTATGAACTATTAATTGAAATCCCAGTTTTTCATAAAAATCAATTGACTTCTCAATATTGTAACAAGGGATTGTAATTTGATTGAGATTCATATTTATATTTTTTGAAGAAATTTAATCCAATTTGCGAAATAAAAAGTGATGTTTTGATTTTCATCAGTAAAAAAGGTAGCTAATTCATTACGAAGCCATGATTCTACTTCACTATAAGTCATTTTATTACTCTCAATAATTTTGGAAATGTTACTTTGGGTAGTGAAATAAATAATTAATTCATTTAAATTCATTTGCACTTCATTCTTGAAGGTGTACATTTTATTGTATTGAAATCCTCTCGATTTGAGGTTGATTTGTGTCCAATCATATTCGTTGTTTCTTGCGGGTGCAGGGAATTTTGATAGGTAATTTGTATTATACCAAGTTTTTAAATCGTTATTTTCATTAGTTTCGCCAGTGAAAAAATTATCATAAATAACCAACCATGATTTCTTTTTTAGTAAGCGAAGACTTTCTTCCAGAAAAAGGTCAATATTGAACCAGTGAACACCTGATGATACTGTAATTATTTCGAAAAAAGAGTCATTAAAAGGTTGTTTTTCTGCAAATGCTTTTGAATATTTTATTTCATTTTGACAAGGAGCATGTTTCAACATTTCTTCGGAAGCATCAGTTCCATATACTTGATTACTGATTTCTAATAATGGTTTGGTCGATAAGCCGGTTCCGCACGCAATATCTAAGGCATTTTCAATTTTAGAATGTATTTTTAAATACTTTTTAATTTCATTTATTGTGCTTAAATGAAAATCAGGTCGTCCTTTTGCATATCTTTCTGCTGCGTCTTTAGGGCTAAAGTAGTTCATATTGAGAAATTTGTTAGGTTTTCAAACCAGTTTATCATTCCGTTTTCATTAAGTATCTCTCTATTTTTATTTCCAATACCAACGAAATCAAGTTTAAGATTTTGAGCTGTTTTTAAGTCCCAAATTCCATCTCCGACAGAAATAATTCGTTCAAAACGAGAAATATTTTTTTTCTTTTGTGCTTTTTTAATTGCCTCTTTTAGAATATTTTCTCTTTCTTCATTAACATTTGAACAAGCTAATTGATCTAAAGTGAAATTTATTCCAATACTTTCTAATTTATATTTTGCAGTTTGAAAAACAGAACCTGTTGCATAACAAATTGAAATGTTTTCACTTTTTGAAAGTATTTCAATTGTTTTTTTTGCACCCTTGATTTCATATATTTTTTTCAATTTTATTTTTTCAAGGATCAATTTTTCAAACATTGAAATAATATCTTGTTTTTGTTCTGTATCTCTTTGATTTCGATTTATTTCATTTACGACAAATGAATCTGTGTGATGTTTGTATTCGTTGAAATTGGAGTTGAAATTTTGAAATCCAAGTTCTAATAATGTTTCATTGAAAATTTCATGATACATGTTAACCGTATCTGTTAAAGTTCCATCTATATCAAATATTAGTAATGTGTTTTTAGACATGAAATTTATTTTTGAAGTTTAAACCAATTGCAAATATCTCCATTTTCGTCAATAAAAGTTTCTATTAAATCAAATCCATTTTTTTGTAAGATGTGATTGGAAACTTGGTTTTGAGAATCGGTGTAAGCGAATAATTTATCACAATCAAAGTTAGTTTTGCCGAATTCAATTAAAGCCTTAACACATTCAGAAGCATAGCCTTTATTCCATTCTTTTTCTAGGAAACGATAACCTAAATCATAGTGATTAGAATGTCCGTTTAGTTCAAAATTAATAAATTTCCAACCTGCCCAGCCTAAAAATTGTTTTGAAGATTTATCAATTACAGCCCATCGTGCGATTCCAAATTCTTTGTATTGATTTTGAAAATTTGAAATCACTTCTTGAATTTGTTCAATTGTTTTTATAGGATGATTTCCAACATATTTTTGGATATTTGGATTCGAGTCCATTTCAAACATTGCTTGAGCGTCAGAAAGATTTATTTCGCGAAAATAGAGGCGAGGTGTTTCTAAAAGCATTTTATTTTAATTCTATTTTAGTTCAATTTTAAATAAAAAATCCCGACTTTTTATTAATCGGGATTTTTATTAATTTATTTTATTTCAAATGTGTTGCAAAAAAACCAAGCATACATTCATAAAGTTGAATTTGATTTTCTTCATGTCCAAATCCATGCCCTTCGTTATATTTAACCATATAAGGAATGTCAAAACCTCGTTTTCTTAAGTTAACAACAACTTGATCAGATTCATCAATATTCACACGTGGATCATTAGCACCTTGAACTACAAATAATGGTTTTTTGATTTTATCAACGTTTAAAGCAGGTGATACTTCTTTCATTATTTTTTGATCTTCTGTACTAGTTTCATCATACCATTGCTCATACATTTGTTTTAAATATGGTTTCCAATATTCTGGAAATGATTTGTAAAAAGTGAATAAATTTGATACACCAACATAATCAATTCCACAAGTATATAAATCGGGCGTTTTAACTAAGCTACCTAAAGTTGCTAATCCACCATAGCTTGCTCCATAAATTGCAATTTTTTGATCATCAATAAATTCAAGTGTTTTGGCATAAGCAACCGCATCTTCCAAATCATTTAACATGTTTCTACCAATTTGTTTACTTCCTGCTAAGAAAAACTCTTTTCCGTAACCGCCCGATCCTCTGTAGTTTACTTGTAAAGTGGCATAACCTCTACTTGCGAATAACTGGGTTTCAGGATTAAATCCCCAAGAATCTCTAACTCCATAAGGGCCACCATGAGGATTGACAATTAAAGATACTTTATGATTTTTAGCTGCATTTTTTGGGATTGTAATATAGCCATGAACAATCAATCCGTCTCTTGTTTTAAATTGAATAGGTCTCATTTCTGCCATTTCCTCTTCTTTCAATTGAGGCATCATATTAAACATTTCTTTGTAAGTATTGTTTACAAAGTCATAATAGTAATATGAGCCATATAATTTATCACTTGTTACATATAATAAATATTTTGTTTCATCATCTGTTACACTTGTTATATAAACTTGTTTGTCACCAAATTGTTTTTTAAAAGAATCAAGCAGTTTGAAATATGTTTTACTAATTGGTATAATTATCTCTTTGTCACCCTCATAATGGTAAAAATCAACTTCATAATTTCTTAAACGAGAAGTGGAAATACCTCGAATATCGTAATTTGCATTAGAATATAATTTTTGGATAATCTTTTTTTCTTTAAAATCATAAAGTACTATTTCATCTGTATTACTTTCTAAATTTGAAACAACAAATGCATCATGTGGATTTGGAGTAGCATAATTAAATCCGATAACCCCAAATGTTTGCTTCCAATTTGTAGTCATTATTTTGTCAAATGAATTCGACAGATCAGTTCGATAGTAATACGTATAATCAGTACCATTTTCTTGTTTTGAATATCCTTTTAATATTCCATCTTTGTCAAAATCAAAACCACTAATTGGATTTTCGATATCTTTATTTTCGAACAATTTAGTTACTTCTCCTGTTTCAATATTTATTTTATATGGTTCAGAAACTTGTGGGTTTTCTTTGTTCATTTGAACAATAATTACATTTGGTTGTTCTTTTAAAAATTTAAGAATATCAACTCTAACTCCTTCATAAGGTGTCAACTCCTTTGTATTAGATCCATCAATATTAATAGAGAAAATATGGTAGTTTTCATTTCCTCCCTTGTCTTGCACATAAATTAACTTTTGGTTATTTACCCAGTCATAATCTCTAATTAATTCTGTTGTTTCTTCAATGACTCTTTTTATTTCATTTGAAGAGGTATTTTTGACATAAACATGAGTTTTTCCCTTGTCATCTTTTTCTGTATAAGAAATATATTTTCCATCAGGAGAAAATTTGAAACTACTTTGTTTTGGATGTGCAAAGTAATCTGCAACGGAATAGTTGAAATTTCCTTTCGCTTTTTCAGCTAATTTCAATAATTCTTTTGATGTGGAAGGGAGGGTTGTATTTCCTTTTTTTATCTCTGTGTCTTGAGAAATAGAAAAGAAACTTAGGGTTGTGAAAATTGGTAGAATAAAAAGTTTGTTCATCTTAATTTTATTAATTCAAGATAAAGGTAAAAATTGAACAACATGTTCAACTAAATTTAACTTTAATTAACCAATCTTTACTGATGTCATCGAAAATGAGCCAGCCAACAAAGCATCGTTAAAGAATGAAATTGGTTCATTCTCATTTCTAAGAGCAATAGAGTAGAGTAGCGGTAAATAGTGTTCGGGGGTTGGAGCCGAAAGTTGAAGTGATTTGTTGTAATTACGATAATTAATCAATGATTTATAATCATTTTCACTAATCAATTTTTTAAATGTTTCATTGGCTTCAATTGCCCAATCATGACCGAAATGAACATTGAAATCTCCTTTAAGTTGGAGATATTGAAAATTATGCACCATGTTGCCACTTCCAATGATTAATACGCCTTTTTTTCTCAAACTTTGAAGTTCTTTTGCAAGATTGTAATGATATTCAGGTCCTTGCATATAATCCAAACTTAATTGAATAACAGGTATAGAGGCATCAGGATAAATGTTCTTTAAAATACTCCAATTACCATGGTCAAATCCCCACGACTGATCCATTCCAATTGAAGTTGATTGAATGGTCTTCTTCGTTTCTTCAGCTAACCATAAACTTCCAGGTGCAGGATATTCTACATCAAATAATGCTTGAGGAAAACCACCGAAATCATGTATTGTTTTTGGTTTTTCCATTGCTGTGACTAAAGTACCTTTCGTTTCCCAATGTGCTGAGATCATCAAAATTGCTTTCGATTTCGGAATAGAAGATGCAACTCTTTTCCATCCTTGAGAAAATTCATTGTCTTCAATAGCATTCATAGGACTTCCGTGACCAATAAAAAGTACAGGCATTAAAGAGTCGTCTTCTGATAAATTATCTGTAAAGTATTTAAATGAGCCTAATGATGCCATAGCTGTAAGTCCTAAAATTGATTTGACAAATGTTTTTCTTTTCATTATTGCAAAATTCAATTAAAGGTAATGAGAATAATGAATTCACAATACTCAATATACTTGATGATACTAGATTTGAGGTTAATATTTGTCAAAAAAATGCTTTTCTATATCAAAAGAAGATTTAATACCAACTTCATGAAATTCATGTTTTAACCATTTCTCAGCATAAAATCTACCTTTGTTTTTGAGGTCAAGAATAAAATCCCAAGACGTATTCATCTTACTAGAATAGTTCAAATGACCTAAGGCTTCATGTGCAGAAATTGAATGCACAAATATTTCTCTTGAAAAATTATCTTCATCTAATTTAATTCCTCTTCTTACAAGTTCATTTTTATAATGAATTAAATGCATTTCATTAATTAAACTACTGTTAAAGCAAATTTCATTAATTCTATCAGCGATATCTCTAGCTGAAGTTGGAAGTTCTTCAATGTTTATTGAGTTAATTTTAATTAAGAGTAAATCACCAACTTCTGTATTATCTATTAATGGCTGAAGTGGTGGATTCCCCATATATCCTCCATCCCAATAATATTCGCCTTTAATTTCAATTGCTTGAAATAAGTGTGGTAAACAAGCTGAAGCAAGAACAGCTTCTACGGTAATTTCTTGATTAGAAAATACTTTTGCTCGATTGGTTTTTACATTTGTAGCACAAACAAATAATTTTTTTTGATTGTATTTTTTTAATTCATTAAAATCTACAAGATCATTTAATATTTCTCTTAGTGGATTGTTGTTTGTAGGATTGAATTGATAAGGAGAAAACATTTGAGACATTGAATTGAAAAACATATAACCCAACGACTGATACATGTCTCCTTCTGAAAAATATTTATCGACCATAGAAGGTTTAAATAATAAACTTCCTGATTTTGATATATTTCGCCAAAGTTTTTCTAGAAGCTCTTTGGCTTTGTCTTTTCCTCCGACATGAAGACCATAAGCGGTAACAACAGCATTTATAGCGCCTGCACTTGTTCCGCATATACCGTCAGCAACTAATTCATCTTCTTCTAAAAGCCGATCTAAAACTCCCCAAGTGAATGCACCATGTGCACCACCACCTTGAAGAGCTAATCCTACATGTTTTGTGTTTTTTGTCATTTATTTTTATTGAGCTATCCAACCACCATCAACGGGGATTGCAGTACCAGTAATTAATTTTGAATCTTCAGACGCTAAAAAGACAGCTAATTTCCCTATCGTTTCAACACTTACAAAATCTTTAATAGCATGTTTTTGTAACATGATTTTAGAAACAACTTCTTGTTCAGATATATTATGTGCTTTAGCTTGTTCCGCTATTTGTTTCTCGACTAAAGGAGTTTTTACATAGCCTGGACATATTGCGTTGGATGTAATTCCATATGGAGCACCTTCTAATCCTTGAACTTTTGTAAGGCCAACTACACCATGTTTAGCAGCTACATAAGCTGATTTGAATTCAGAAGCAACTAATCCATGTGCTGAAGCGATATTTATAATTCTTCCGAAATTTTGAGCTTTCATTTTTTTCCAAGCAAATTTTGAAGTTAAAAAAACCGCATTTAAATTTAATTGGATAATTTGATTCCATTTATCAATAGGAAAATCTTCAATACTTGATACAAATTGAATGCCTGCATTATTGATCAAAATATCAATAGAACCAAAATCATTTTCAACTTCACTAATCATTTTTTCAATTTGCTCTACATCAGAAAGATCAGCGTAGTAATAATTTATCTGAGTGTTGTATTTTGCTTTTAAGTTTTCAATTAATTCTGTTGCAGATTTCTCTATACCATTCATTGCAATATTGTAACCTGACTTTGCAAATTCAATAGCAATTCCTAAACCAATGCCACTTGTACTTCCTGTTATTAATACGGTCTTCATAGTAAATTACAATTTAATATCATATTGGCTGAAATAAGTTTTATTGAATGATTATGCATGAACTTGTTGTAAAATTTTAGCATGCATGATACAAGCTTCACCAGCTAAAACTATTTTGTTGTCTATATCAACAATAGTTGTTGTAATTATGGCTCTTTGTTTTTCAAATATCAATTCTTTAACTTCAAAAATTGCTTCATAATATTCATCTACATACATTGGTTTATAAAAATTCAATGTTTGATTTAGATAAATTGTTCCATTTCCTGGGAAAATTGTTCCAAAAACCTTAGATAGAACAGAAGCGCCAAGCATTCCATGAATTATCTTTTTTTTGAAAACTGTTTGAGCTGCAAATTCATCATCTAAATGAACCGGATTATTATCTCCCGTTACTTTTGCAAAAGCAATTACTTCACTCTGAGAAAATGAAAAAGGATGAATGTATTTTTGACCATTTGTAAGCATAATAATAATTTTTTACAGTGAATATTTAAAAAGAATAACTTACTTAATTTCCTTGCAAATTTTGTAATTATTCAGCTTGAATTATCCAGGTTAATTGGAATTCATTATTTGTTAATGTGTTGCCGAACAAATGATTATTTAATTTAATAATGGTTAAATTTTCAGTTAATATTCAAGGAAATTTTTGATAATTAAATTAGATTTTTCTAGGGAATTATGTTTTTTATATGTTAACAAATAATTTTTTGACCAAAACGTTTATTATTAGAATATTTCCCAAAAATGAAATGAGTTTATAATTCGGAAACAAATTATTGATGGTTAAATAACTGATTAATTGGCAGAAAGATTTTCTCTTGTTTTAATTTTGACCTGTAAAATTAACTGTCATGAATAATACCAACGAAATTTTTGAAACACTAGTAGAATCACAAAAAAAGACAATTGAGGCTTTAGTTGATACTACATCTAAAATCCAAGAAGCTTTTAAATCTGAAAAGCCAATTGAAAAAACAACAGAGGTTTGCCAAGATTGGTGGATTACTCAGTTAGAGATGTTGAATAATATTTCAATAGGGGCAGCAACGGATGTTGATGAGAATAAGGAATCGTCTAAAAATCAGTCGGAAAGTTTTTACAAAAACATGTTTGAAAAACAGATGGAATCATTTAAAAAAGCATCTTCAAACAATATTTCATTTTTTAATTCAATCAATCAGTTCGGTAAAAAAGCAGAAGACTCTTCAGAACAATACACTAATATGTATGAGAACTGGACGTCAATGGTTGAATCTTGGACAAAATCATTGAATAATTCTTATGAAAAAATAAGTAAATCATTTCCTTCTGGTTTCAGTAAAGAAACGTTGGATCTATTTTTTAATTCATCAAATATGAATGAAAAAATCCAAGATGTTTTTAAATCATTTTTAAATATCAATAAAATGGGTGATTTCTCATCGGAAAATATTAAATCAATGTTTGATTTTTCTCAAATAAATAAAATGACTGAGAAAACATTTAATGATTTTTTCAAAACTGAAGGAATGAATTCAATCATTCTTACAAACATCAATGCTCTTCAAGATTATTTTCAAAATCAAGAAGGTACAACAAAAGAATTTAAAGAATTTTGGAGTCTTTATGTAGAGAAATTTCCGCAAATTGTTTCTGGTGATTTTGGTAAAATGGAAGAATTAATTGAGAATACAACGCTATCATTCCGTGAATTGTTTGCGCCAGTTTTAAAATTAATTACAAATACAAAAGAAAAAGAGAACATTGACTTAGCACTTGAAGCAATAGATAAGTCTACAATTTATGGAGCAAAATTGGCTAAACTTCAATTTTCACTTTATTCTACAGGTCAAAATATTGGTTCAGAATTGAATACTTTAATAACGGAAAAAGTTAAAGAAAAAGACATGAATTCATTCCAAAATTTCTTCTCATTGTGGGTGGAAATTAATGAAAAACATTATTCAAAGTTATTTGCAACTGATGAATTTTCTAAGTTGAAGTCTGAGTTACTTTCAATTTCATTGGAAGTTAAGCGAAATGTTGAAATGCAGTTTGAGAATAGAATTGAACATTTACCAATCGTAGTAAAATCTGAAATGGATGAGGTTTATAAAACAATTCACGATTTGAAAAAGACAATTAAGGATTTAGAATCTAAATTAAAAGAATCTACAATCAAAGCAGAACCAACTAATTCTGTTAAAAATAGTGCAAAAAAGGTAACAGCATAATTAATCTTTTATTAGCGTGAAAGGGAAATAGCTGTTTCCCTTTTTTTTATTTAAAAATGTTTCAAATGTCAAATGTTAATTTTCTAAATGAGTTGAGTTCAACTACTGATAAATTGGTTAAAGGTTTTGAAGTTTTGAATGGTCTTGATAGTGTTGAAATAGCACAAACTCCCAAAACAGAAGTTTATAAAGAAGATAAGTTAAAATTGTATCGATATAATCGTGATAATAATCCAACTGTAAAAACACCTGTATTAATTGTTTATGCACTAGTGAATACCTATCAAATGTTAGATCTACAGCCCGATAGAAGTTATATTAAAAATTTACTTGACCAAGGACTTGATATCTATATTATTGATTGGGGATATCCAACAAAAATGGATCAATACTTAACGATGGATGACTATATCAATGGGTATATCAATAATTGTGTTGATTTTATTGCTAAGAAACATGAAATAGAAAAAATTAATTTATTAAGTATTTGTCAAGGAGGAACATTTAGCCTGATTTATTCAGCTTTACATCCTCAAAAAATTAAAAATCTAGTAACACATGTAACACCAATTGATTTTTCAATCAAAGAAGGATTGCTTTTTAAATGGTCAAAAGATATGGATTTCAAATCATTAGTAGATAGCTTTGGTGGGATTGTTCCAGGAGCCTTTTTGAATGATGGTTTTGAAATGTTGAAGCCAATGATGAAGTTTCAAAAATCAAATGGACTATTTAATTCTATTGATGATGAAAGTAAATTATCAAATTTTTTAAGAATGGAAAAATGGATTAATGAAAGTCCTGATCAAGCAGGTGCATGTTTTCTTCAATTCATGCAAGATTTATATGTTGAAAATAAATTAATCAAAGGAGAATTAGTTATTGGTGATGGAAAAGTGAATTTAAAAAATCTTACGATGCCAATATTAAATATTTATGCCTCAGAAGATCATTTAGTACCTCCGAGTTCTTCTATTTGTCTTGAACAATTTGTATCAACAAAAGATATTGAGACATTTAAATTTCAAGGAGGACATATTGGTGTTTTTGTTGGCAGTCGTTCTCAAAAAGAATTGGCTCCAAAGGTTTATAATTTTTATTTGGATAGAGAAAGCTAAAATAATTTTAAAATGAACTTGGATTAAACAATTATTATCTGTAAATTGTGAACGCTAAAACATTACATAAAACTAAATGATGACAATCGATAACAAAAGTATATTACTTATTGATGATGACGTAATTGTTAATTCAATTAATAAAAAACTAATTGAAAGCCTTAATAAATTTGATTCTGTTGAAATTAAATCTAATCCAGAATTGGCTTTAGAGTTTTTTGAAAATCAAATAAAAAACAATAAAAATATTCCAGGAGTTATTTTAGTTGATATATCAATGCCTGAAATTGATGGTTTTGAATTCATTGATTCTGTAGAAGAAATTTTAGATGAGAATAATATTGAAGAAATTCCATCATTTATCATGTTGAGTGGATCAAAATATAAAAGAGATTTTGAGAAATTTGATAAAACTCCCATTATTAAAAAGTTCTTAATGAAACCTTTAAATAAAGAAGAGTTAAATGCTGCTTTATTAGAGATAGATATGAAATAATATTGAATGAATTTTTCATTAGATTACATAGATGAGGTTACTCAAAACGATTCTGTTTCTAGAAAAGAAATAATTCAATTATTCATAGATAATTTACCAGAATATCTTGATGAGTTGGAATTGTCCTTTGAAGAAAAGGATTTAGAAGTTTTAAAAAAGTCTGCACATAAATTAAAAACGCCTTTATTTACTTTAAAGGCGTTTTCTATTATTAATCAATTAGAATTTATTGAGTTAGAAGTAAATCAATCTACTCCTCATAAACTAGTTGAAAATATCGTTAAGGAGTTAGTTTTTGAAATTAAATCACTAATTAATCAGTTGAAATCTCAAATAACTATTAATTGAAAGTTATTCTAATTCCAACACCGTGCTGTGTTCTGGTATTTATATAATTTCTTAATTCTGGAATACTAATGATGTTTAAATCTGCTCTTAATTCATAGAATAGATGTGTATGCTTTAGGAACTCGTTATCCTTCCCAATTCTAAAATCAATTCCTATTGGAATATATGCTGAAAAACAATAACTGTTTTTGTTTTTGAATAATTCTGTTCGATTAATATAAGTTGTTGAATAAGAATTGTATGGAGCGGATGAGTTGGATAAATAATAAGTTTCAATTCTATCAGCGGTATTCATTGAAATAGAAGTTTGTGAATTCATAACCATCCCTAATGTAAATCCTAATCCTGTGAAATATGACCATCTAGATGTAGGTCTAATTCTATAAATATAAGCTGCGTCCAAACGAAGATTTTCAGATGTATGATTCAAATTAACATTGTTTTCTTTTACGGAATCAAAATAGATCGTTTGTCCATTTTGGTTAGATGTCAAAGTGTCAAATGTATTAGAAGTCGTGTTGTAATAATTAGCAATTAAATTTGTTTTCTTAAAATAGTTTAATCCTATACGAAGGGTTGAATTTTGATTGTATCTTGTTTTTGCTTTGTCAGAAAATTTCAGGGAAATCAATAATGAATAGGGTATTGATTTCGGCATCATTTCATCGAAATTATTTGAGTAATTGTTTAAATTTGTTTTCAATAAATTTGATTGTGGGGCAAGGGCCATAAAGTCAGCTAATGAACCTGAATTTGCTTGATCCGTTGAATAATTTACAGAAGTTTGAATTTCATTTATTTTTACTCTCGATGTAACGGATTCGTTTTCTTGTCCGAAAGCAATTGTTTGAAGTAAAAAAGTAATTATTATTAATTTGAAATATTTCATTGTATTAACAGTTTCCATTTACGTCACATGATTCACCTTCATTATTTATTGAAAGTGAAGTGATATTGTTTTTTTCTACCCATTCTTTATGAGCCTGAACAAGTGTGCTGTAGAATGAATCAACAGGTTGAGCTCCAGAAACTGCATATTTTCGATCAAACACAAAAAACGGCACTCCTCTCACACCAATTTGCTGAGCTTCTTCAATTTCTTGATGAACATTTTTTTCAAAGGCTTTATTCTCTAGAATAGATCTAATTTCAAATTCATCTAGACTTATTTTTTGCCCCAATTCTACTAAGGTTGAAATGTCAGAAAGGTTTTTTCCTTCAGTAAAATAGGCGTAAAACAATACTTCTTCAGCTTCATCTCCTAGATTTTTAGATTTCGCTAACTGAATTAATTGATGCGCTTTGAATGAATTACTGATTTGAGTTTTGTCAAAATTATATTCAAGACCAGCAATTTTAGCCGTATTTGTAACGTTTTCGTGTAATTGTTTCACCTGCTCAAGTCCTAAACCTTTTCTTTTAGCCAGATATTCGTATACATTTTCAGAAGAAGTCTCAGGTAGTGAGGGGTCAAGTTGAAAGCTTTTCCAAACAATTTGGATATCATCTGCATGTTCAAATTTCGATAAGGCCATCTCATAATTTCGTTTTCCGATATAGCAAAATGGACACATAATATCTGACCAAACTTCAACTTTTAATTTTTCTTTACCTACATTTGAATTCATAGCAACTAATTAATGATATTTATATAAAGATAGTTGAAAAATTTTATTTCTTACAAAGTTAAATTTATAACTTTATAGGCATGGAAAATCTAGAAAATGAAATATTTTCAATTCAATCGGAAGCAGACTTTAATGAGGTTGCATTGAAAGTGTTTGATTTTCAAGTTAGAAATTGCAAAGTATATGGTGATTTTGTTGGAGTCTTGAATAGATCGCAGCCAACCAAAATCGAGGAGATTCCATTTCTGCCGATTTCTTTTTTCAAAACGCATACTGTAAAAACAGAAAATTTACCAATTGAATTTGATTTTTTAAGTAGCGGGACAACAGGCATGATTAGAAGTAAACATTCTGTTCAAAAACCTTATATGTATGAAAAATCTTTTGAGCTAATTTATACAGAGTTTATCGGTTCGCCAGAAGATCAAGTGATTTTAGCGTTATTGCCAAACTATATAGAACAAGGAAACTCTAGTTTGATATATATGGTCGACAATTTAATTAAAGCGACAAAAAATGAATTGTCAGGATTCTTTCTAGATGATTATAAAGGTTTAGTCGATAGATATATAAAAGCAATTGAATTAGGTGAAAAAGTAGTATTGTTTGGAGTTTCATACGCATTGTTAGACTTGGCTGAAATGAAAATCGATCTTTCAAAAGCTCAAATTATCGAAACCGGAGGAATGAAGGGGCGTAGAAAAGAAATGTCTAAGGAAGAATTACACGATGTTTTGAAGAAAGGATTAAATGTTGAATATATCTCTTCTGAATATGGTATGACGGAATTATTTTCTCAA
>CANGHX010000021.1 GCA_947453715.1 Flavobacteriales bacterium
ACTTTTTTTCTACCAATTAAATCAGATAATCTTCCAGAAAATGGTCTAGCAATTGCTGATGAAAGGGTGAATAAAACAAAAATCAACCCTTTTTTGTCTGCGCCGCCAAGTTCTGTGATAAAATCATTTAATTCAGGAATAATTAAATTAAAGCTAGTCATGAACAAAAACATTGACCAACAAATTATCCAGAAATTTTTACTGTAATTAAACATAAGTGATACAAAGGTAATTTTATTTCGAAGGTTCGATTTGATTCAACTTAAAACTTTTACTGAAAATAGGAGTCATTCTAAAAAAAGAGTTAATTTAGAGATAATAATAATTATAAAATGGTAAAAGAAGCTACGTTTGGTGCCGGATGTTTTTGGTGTATTGAAGCATGTTATAAGGAAGTTCAAGGAATTGTTTCTGTTACTCCAGGTTATACAGGTGGTTTGAAAGAAAATCCAACTTATGAAGAAGTTTGTCAAGGTAATACAGGACATGCTGAAGTAGCAAGAATTGTATTTGATGATGAGATAATTTCATTTGAAGAATTATTAGAATTGTTTTGGTTTTTACATGATCCAACTCAGTTAAATAGACAAGGGGAAGATATTGGAACACAATATAGATCTGTTATTTTTTATCATGACGAACTGCAAAAAGCAATTTCAGAAAAATATAAGAATAAGTTAGAATCCGAAAAAGTTTGGGAAAATACCATTGTCACTGAGATTAGTCCAATAGAGAAGTTTTATTCAGCTGAAGAATATCATAAAGATTATTTTAATAGAAACCCTCAAAATCAATACTGTACATTTGTTGTAAGACCAAAAGTAGAAAAATTTAAAAAAGTATTTAATGATAAATTAAGATGATTATATAATATAAATAGATTATTAAATGCAGAAATTTATTTAAATAATTACATTTGTACAAAAATAAAATAAAAAAAATGAAACAACTAATTTTAACTGCCATACTATCTATTATTGGCACATTTACTTTCTCTCAAGAAAAAATAACTTTATCTAAAGAATTTAGTTATGATGTTAGTAAACCATATCCGGTAACTGATGCAGGTATAAAAACTTATTTTGGAAAAGAAGGAGAAGTACTTTCTATTAAAGTTGATGGGAAGGTTGTTTATATTCAGAAATATGAAGAAAAAACCTTGAAACAAATCAGTTCAAAAGTTTACGAAGATTTTGATAAAGGATTTGTAACTGAAAATATTGTAAATTTTGCTAATAAATATTTTTTATTCTATTCAGCATGGGATAAACCAAATAAAAAAGAACAATTATTTGTTCGTGAGGTCGATTTTGACAAAGGTCAATTTACTGGAAAAAGCACAAAACTTATTACCGTTGACGGAAAAGTAACAGGGGGAGATGGTAATAAATTTCAAATAGAAACTTCATTTGATGAGTCTAAATTGTTAATACGTTACAGACAATTCCCTGAAAGTAAAAAAGATAATGTTAATAAAGATATTATTGGAATGTTTGTGTATGATGGAAATCTAGAACAAATTTGGGGTAAATCAGTAAAGATGCCATATACTGAGAGTCAAATGAATAACATAGATTATGCCGTTAACAACAAAGGGACAGCTTTCATACTTTCTGAAGTTTTACCTAATGGAGAAAAAAACAGATTAAATAAAGATAAGACGCCTAATTTTAAAATTAAATTGTTGTCAATAACTGGTGATAACGGAATTGAAGCGAATGATTTAGATGTTGAAATTAAAGGGAAAATGATTAATCAAGTTGGATTTTTCGAAGGACCTAAAGATGAACTTATTTTAGCAGGATATTATGGGAATAAATCATATAATAATGTTGATGGAATTTTCATGTTTAAAATGACTGAAACTGGTGAAATGTCAGATGCGGTAAATTTTGAAATTCCTACTGAAATAATTAAACAGTATAAGTCTGATAAGGCTCAAAAGAAAATGGATAAGAAAGAAGATGAAGGATATGATTATAGTTTATCTAACATGGTTCTAAGAGATTTAAGTGTTGCTGAAGATGGAAGTATTGTAATGGTTGGTGAAAAATACTATGCAGTAACGACATATAATTCAAAAGGACAATCTTCTACTACTTACTACTATCAAGAAATGTTAATTTCAAAAATTAACTCAGATGGTAGTTTAGGTTGGATGAGAAAACTGCCTAAAAATCAAGTTGGAAGAAATAGTGGTACAAGTAGTTTATTTACTGTAACCTTTACATTAGGAGGGGGTTCAGGTTTAGGTTTCAAGTATATTAATAATAATGATGCTCATTATTTATTGTTTTTAGATAATGTAAAAAACATTAATTTGAAAGATAATGAAGTACCAAAAGCTCACCAAGATGGAGCGGGTGGTTTTTTAACTGGTTATAGAATTGATGATAAAACTGGAGAAGTTAAAAAATTATCAATTTTGGATACAAAAGACGCAAAAGGAACAGAATTGTTTCAATTCCAACCAACAAGAATTGTAAATGTTTCTGAAAATGTTTTTGGATTGGAATGTTACAAAAAAGATAAAGAAGATGTTATGATTAAAATAACATTGAATGATAAATAAAATTTATATTAAATAATTTTTGAAGCACCAATAGATAAAGTTTATTGGTGCTTTTTTTTATTAAATGAAACCAAATAATATTTCAAATAAAAAAGTATTGATTTCCCCTTTAAATTGGGGGATGGGACATGTTGCTAGATGTATACCATTGATTGATAAATTATTGAAACAAGAGAACGAAGTCTTTATTGCCTGTAATCAAATTCAAAAAAATATTTTTCATTTTTACTTTCATAACCAAAATATCTTATACATCGAACATGCTGGATATCCTTTTGAATTTAAAGGCAAAGGTAGATTTATGTTAGATATACTATTTTCATATAATCGACTGAGAATTAGAAGGTCAAAAGAATTAGAGGAGGTAGACAATATGGTAGATTTACACAAAATAGATCTTATCATATCAGATCATAGATATGGTTTTTTTTCTAATAAGTGTACAACAATCTTCATGACTCATCAATTAAATCTGCCAGTTAAACCATTGTTTCAATTCGTTCAAAGGATACATGAAAGAGAGCTCCGTAAATTTGATTTGATTTGGGTATTAGATAACGAAAAATCAACTTTTGCAGGTAACCTTTCTCTTAATCTAGGACAGTTTAATGTTCATTATATTGGGCTTTTATCTAGGTTTTCAATGTATTCTTCAATAGGAAAAACGTATCCTATAGTTGTTGTTGTAAGTGGACCAGAACCTTATGCGAAACAATTTTTTTTAGAACAATTACAAAAAGCAAAAGAGCGAAGTGTAGAAACTATAATTATTGCTCCTAAAATGTATGTTTCAGTTAACCTTCAACCTAAAATTAAAATTTTACTTATGGAAAACTGGATTGAAAAAGATGAGGTTATCAGGAGAGCAAAAAAAATAATTTCTAGATCTGGATATTCTACAATTATGGATGTTATGGAATTAAATGCCGAATTTGAATTTGTCCCAACTGTTGGTCAATCTGAGCAAATTTATTTGAGTAAGCTATATCAAAGTTAGATAGTTGATGAGTGTTGATGATTTATTTTAACAGTCAAATCAATTCCTACTTTCACTAGTCAATTCTCATTCATTTTCATTGAATATTCGATGAACCTATTGGAATAATAATTTTAATCTTGATTTTGAAAATATTATTTTCTGAAAATGAATTCGGTTTGAATGTTAATAATTGATTATTAGTGAGATAGGTGTTGTGTAAAATTACGTATTTTGCTGTGTTTATTTTTAAACAGGACAACCTAGTTTAAATGATTTCGTTATATTTATAATTGTTAAATCATACATTACATGAGAAGGCTATTCACAATATTATTCATGTTTTTTGCGTTTGTAAATACATTCGGGCAGACTTGGAATATGACCGCGAATCAAACTGTCAATATTAACTCATGCTCAGGTACCATTTATGATGCTGGAGGAGTTGCAGGAAATTATTCCAACAGTGAAGCCTCTACGATTATTTTAACAACAGGAGATCCAATATTAGGCGCCTCCGTTACATTCACAAGTTTTAATGTTCAAGCAAATTTTGATTATTTGTACATTTATGCTGGAGCTGGAAATACTGGTGCATTATTAGCAACTCTAACTGGAAATGGAATTCCTACTCCTGCTACCTATACTTCTACCAATTCTACCTTAACATTGTATTTTGTTTCGAGCAATTCAGTTACAAGACCTGGATTTGAAGCAACGATTTCATGTGATTCAATTCCTCATTGTAACGACGGAATTCAAAATGGAACGGAAACTGGAATAGATTGTGGTGGATGTTCTTCATGTCCTCCATGTTTTAATGTGCCTCAAGTAGCTGATGCGACGTCAAGTGCTTTCGCTGATGATTATTTATTGCCTTGTGTTGGAGGAACTGTTAATTTATCAGCTATTGGTCAAAATTCGATTCCTTTACTTTCTACTACATTTAATGATTCTACTCCTGGCTTAGGATGGAATTTTGTTGGTTCAGGTATGTTTGATAATCCTTGTGGCCCATCACCAAATGGGACGACACATATTTGGTTTGGTAATTCGTCTCCTCATCCAAGAACATTGACAACAAACGAAATGAATTTACCTTGTGGGGGAAAAGTTTGTTTTGATTTAAAATTTGCAGAACAAGGTGGAAGCGGTTCTTGTGAAGGTCCAGATTTAGATAATGAGGGAGTTGCTTTAATGTATTCTGTTGATTGTGGCGCTACATTTGCACCAATTGCCTATTTTAAACCTGATGGGACAGTGCAACCATTTAATACAATGACAGAAGGGAATTCTGTATTTGGCCCTACAGCTTTTACAGATTGGCATAATTACTGTTTTGATTTACCGCCTGGAGCATATTCTGATCATACTATTATTCGTTGGCATCAAGAAGCAACATCGGGGGCAGGATTCGATCATTGGGGCTTAGATGAAATTAATATTACAGCAACAAATTGTACACCATATTATTTTGATTGGGCACATATACCTGGATTCCCTGATTCAGCAAATGTTTCTGCCACAATTACTCAAACAACAACATTTGATGTGATTTATACAAATGGTATTAATGATACTATTGCTTCACAGATTACAGTTGTGGTTGATACAATCTTTAATTCTATAATCACTACAGTGAAGGAATCTTGTATGACTTATACAGATGGAACAGCAACGTTTAAAGGACAAGGAAGTACGGGGCCATATACTTTTACACTTGATGGTCCGAATGGATTTCATCAAGTTTATGTAGGAGATTCAATGGTTACCGCAACTAATCTTCCAGCAGGGAGTTTTACTTTAACTACTTCTACAGCAAATATTTGTTCTGTAATAGACACTTTTTCCATTCAAGAAGGTTTTCCTATACCCAGTGTGACAATTGGGCCACTTTCAAGTCATTTATGTTTTGGTGATGGACCAATTACTATTACTTCTTCTGTTACTGATGGATTACCAGGCTATTCTTACAGTTGGAGTAATGGGGATACAACAACTCAGATAACAGTAGGGGCAGGAAATTATTCTTTAACAGTGACGGATCAACGTGGTTGTAGTGGGCCGGTTCAGACGGCAGTTGTGCTTCAAGACATGTCTCCAATATCTGTTAATGCAGGAGTAGATAAGAATTTCTGTAAAATGAATAATGGTTCTGTAAATGTAATTGGAACTGTTCAAATAGCATCTGGTGGAATTTGGTCAGGTGGAAATGGTACTTATTCCCCTTCAAATACATCATTAAATCTAAATTATACACCAACGGCAACTGAGCGAAATCAAGGTTTTGTTGACTTAATATTATCTTCTACTGGAAACCATAATTGTCCACCAGATGTTGACACAATGAGAATTAGATTTTTCACCTTTGCTGAATCAATTACTTTCTCTAAAGTTAATAGTACATGCTTTGGCGCGAATAATGGTACTGCAGTTGTTACTTCAGTTGGTGCTTATAGCCCTTCAACATTTTCATGGGATAATACAGCTGCAACTGCAACAAACACCAAAAACAATTTAGCTCCTGGAAATCATACAGTGAAAATCATAAATTCGATGGGATGTGATACAACATTGAATTTTACGATTACAGAGCCAACGATGCTTACAATGACTATGACTCCTTTAAATGCTCATTTGTGTTTTGGAGATCCTAATATAATGATTATTTCAACGGTTTCAGGTGGAACAGCACCATATATATATTCTTGGAATAGTGGTCAAACTACGTCATCTTTATCGGCTGGTGTAGGAACTCATACATTGACTGTAACCGATCAAAAAGGATGCGGACCTGTTGTGAAAACGTCCACTTTTACTCAGGATGCTTTACCAATTGCTATAAATGCAGGGACTGATATCAATGTTTGTAGACAAAGTCCAGGGACTGTTCATTTAGTTGGAACTGTTCAAACGGCATCTGGCGGAACTTGGACAGGTGGTACTGGAATTTTTTCTCCTTCTGCTAATTCTTTAAATGTTAATTATACACCAACAGCCGCTGAAGTAGCCCAAGGACATTTAGATTTAACTTTAACTTCTACAGGTAACAATAATTGTCCTGCAGTATCAGATTTAATACGAATTAATTTTTTAAGTTTTGCAGAAAACATCACTTTGACACCAACAAATGTAACATGTTTTGGTTTTAATAATGGTCATGCATCTATATCAACGACAGGAACTTATAGTCCAGCAACCTATTCTTGGGATAATGGAGCTGTTTCAGCTACAAATTCAATCTCAAATTTAGCACCTGGAGTACATTCTGTTAAAGTGATAAATTCAATGGGGTGTGATACCACATTAACTTATACCATTACGCAGCCATCTGCTTTAGGGTTAACAGTAACTCCGCCATTAACTCATTTATGTTTTGGTGATGCTCCAATTACTCTTATTTCCTCAGCTACAGGAGGAACTGCTCCTTATGTATATACATGGAGTAGTGGTCAACATACTGCAAATATTTCGGCAGGGGCAGGTAATTATACGTTAACTATTACAGATCATTTTAACTGTCCTTCAGTTTCTCAATCCGCAATAATTAATCAAGACGCGCTTCCTATAATAGCTAATGCAGGAACTGATATTAAAGTTTGCAGACAAAATCCTGGAATTATTCATTTAACAGGAACAGTTCAAACTGCGACAGGAGGTGTATGGTCAGGTGGTGCTGGAACGTACTCTCCATCTAATACTTCATTAAGTTTGTTTTACACACCTACAATTGCTGAAATTTCACAAGGTTTTGTTGATTTAACTCTAACTACTACTGGAAATAATAACTGTTCAGCAAATTCTGATGTAGTACGAATTTCTTTTTTAAGCTTTTCTGAAAATATTACCTTAACAACATCAGCTATAACATGTTTTGGTGCGAATAACGGTATTGCAAATCTTTCAACTGCAGGGGCATTTAGTCCAGCAACATATTCATGGGATAATGGTGTGGTAGTTGCAAGTGGTGTAAAAAACAATTTAACTCCTGGGGCTCATCAGGTTCGGATAATTAATTCGATGGGGTGCGATACGGTAATTAATTTTTCGATTGTTGAACCACCTAAATTAGTACTTGGAATTTCACCAATTTCAGCTCATTTATGTTTTGGTGATGGACCAATTTCTATTACTTCAAGTGTTGTAGGAGGAGTTGCTCCATATTCATATTCATGGAATACAGGTGCGACAACAAGTTCTATTTCGGCAGGTCCCGGAACATATATTTTAACAATAAGGGATCACAATAATTGTGGACCTCTTACAATGTCATCGACAATTACACAGGATGCACTGCCAATTATGTGTAATGCAGGTTTTGATAAAAATGTTTGTAGACAAAATCCAGGAACTGTAGCTCTTCATGGTGTGGTTCAAACAGCAACAGGTGGTATATGGTCTGGAGGAAATGGTACATTCACCCCTTCAAATACGTCTTTGAATTTAAATTATACACCTACACCTGCAGAAGTGGGGCATGGATATATTGATTTGACGTTAATTACAACTGGGAATAATAATTGTTTAGCAGACACTGATATTGTTAGAATAAATTTCTTAAGTTTTGCAGAAAACATTATATTGAATACTACAAATGTTACTTGTAAAGGTTTCAGTAACGGACATGCAACAGTGACGACAAGTGGTGTATATAGCCCTTCAACCTATTCTTGGGATAATACTGTACCTACAGCGAATAGTTCGCAATTAAGTTTGTCTCCAGGGAATCATCAAGTGAGAATTATCAATTCAATGGGATGCGACACAACTTTATTTTTTACAATTTTAGAGCCTAATCAATTGGTTTCAAATCTTGTAAACACAACTAATAATTTATGTAATGGAGATATAAATGGTTCAGCAAATATATCCGTAAGTGGAGGTGTAGCGCCATATTCATATTCATGGAACACAAATCCAATTCAAACTAGTAATATAGCAACTGGCTTACCTGGTGGGAATTATGTTTGCACAGTTTCTGATGTGTTTAACTGTCAAGTGACAATTGCTGCAACTATTACTGAGCCGACAGCCATTCAATTATCATTAAATTCGATTAACCCAAGTTGTAATGGATTCTCAAATGGAGCTTTAGCAAGTGTAGCTAGTGGGGGAGCACTTCCATATCAATATTTATGGTCGAATGGAGCAACATCCTCATCAATAATTAATTTATTTCATGGAAATTATTCATTAACGATTCATGATGCAAATGGATGTTCAGCACAAAGCAGTATGACTGTAATAGAACCACCATTATTAGTGGCAAATATTAGTGGTGATACTACAATTTGTCCAAATACAGCTGTTCAACTTACTGTTTTAGCAATTGGAGGTACTGGAGCTTATTCTTACACTTGGAATCCGGGAGGAATGCAAACTTCAAGTGTAACTGTTTCTCCAAATTCAAATCAGACTTATACTTGTCATCTTCATGATGCAAACAATTGCTCAGTAAATTTATCTACGCATGTAGCCATTAAAACTTTTGATAATTTAGATGTTATTGCCTCTGTAAATTCTAATGAGATTTGTGTTGAAGACACGGTTTATTTATCTGCCCAATATTTAGGTTCGGATCCGACTGTCAATATTAATTGGATATTTTGTCCAACTTGCCCAACTGATGCCCCGCTGCCAGCAACTCCTAACGCAGACACGTATTATGTATTACAAGGAGTTGATAATTGTGGCGTTGTCGTTAAAGATTCAGTTTTGGTAACAATTACACCTTTACCAAACATTTTAATTTCTCCTTTGTTTGATAGTATTTGTCCAGGTCAAATGGTTTCTTTTAAAAGTATTGGTGATAATTCCCAAAATTGGGCTTATACTTGGGATTTTGGGGATAGTACCTATGCAAGTGGATTAAATCCTACACACATCTATTATGAAAGCGGGACTTATCCTGTTTTTTTATCAGTAATTGATGGAAATGGATGTCATTCTAAAAATCATGATCAAAGTACTGTTTTCGTATTTCCGAGAGCTCACTCTGAATTTTTAGTTTCATCTTATTCGGAAGACCTAATAAATCCTGTTTTCACTTTTGAAAATCATTCAACAGATGCAACATCATATAATTGGATATTTGGAGATGGCTCAATGAGTCAGGAAATAAATCCAACCCATGAATATTCGAACTATGGATTGTATGAAATAATACTGCAAGCAAATAACTTATTCGGTTGCATTGATACTGCTATTCAATTTGTCAATGTTACGGCTTCATATGCACTTTTTGCACCAAATGCTTTTACGATAAATGATGATAATATTAATGATGTATTTTTACTAAAAGGATATGGAATTAAAGAGAGAAATTTTTCATTATTAATATACAATCGATGGGGTGAAGTAATCCATGAATCTAAATCCTTGAATGAGCCTTGGAATGGTACAAGAGATGGAGGTGACGGAATAAAATTATGTCAAGATGATGTTTATATATGGGTAGCATTTTTTGAAGATGTTACAGGTCAAAAACATAGAAGAGAAGGTCATGTATCTTTATTGAAATAATGATTTAGATATCGTAAAGCGTTGATCTATACAATTATCATTTTCATTGTAAAATTCTTTTTCGAATTTCATAAATTTGTTTAGGATTTTAATAGAACCTTTATTAATAATATTGACGTCAGCCGTGATTAAAGAAGAATTCAGAACATTAAAACCGAACTCAATTAATCCTTTTGCTATTTCTGTTCCATATCCCTTGCCCCAAAAACATTCTCTTAATTGATATCCAATTTCATCGTTGTTTTCATTGTTTTTCATAAAACCACAACAACCAATTAATTCGTTATTATATTTTTCGCAAATTGCCCAAATTGTTTTAGAAGTTGATTTTTCTAATTCAATTAACATTTCTAATTCTTTATTGCTCTCAATCTTATCCAATACTTTCCTTGGTAGAGGATTCGTTACATTTGGATTGCTTTTTAAAGCATAAAAGGTGTCTTGATCTTTTTGATTTAATTTTCGAACGTAAAGTCGATCTGTTTCGAAAACAATGTGATTTTCTATCATTGTTTTAAATTTGACTCTTTAAAGTAGATATCAAAAAATAATAATTGATATTTTATTGCATTTTTCCAATATCCCATTTCATGACCTCCAGGTCTTTCAATGTAGTCATGTTTTATTTTTTGAGCTAACATTTTAGCATGTAATTGTCTATTTACTTCCAAGAAAAAGTCATCAGTACCGCAATCAATCATGAATGAGATACTATCTTTAATAGAGTCTAATTGATTCATAACGGTGTTTTTTTCCCAGTTTAATGGGAATTTATCCTTGCCACCTAAACGAGAAGCAATTTCCCAATTTTTCGGGAATGGTCGAATATCAACTCCTCCGCTCATACTTCCAGCAGCTCCATATAATTCTGAATGTCGCATTGATAAATACAAGGCTCCATGTCCTCCCATACTTAATCCACAAATAGCTCTTCCTGTTCTATTTTGAATCGTTGAATAACTGCTGTCAATAAATGAAATCAATTCTTTAGTAATGTATGTTTCATATTTCATCTTAGGATCTATCGGACTGTCAAAATACCAACTAGAATAACCACCGTCTGCGCTTACTATTACCATATTGTAATCGTCAGCTTGTTTTTTCACTGCAGGAAAATCATTTGGGTAAGAAGAATAATCACCTCCAAAACCATGAAGTAAGTATAATACTGGATATTTTTTATCTGATTCCTTTTGATATTTTTCAGGTAATATTACATATGCAGAAGTGTTTTTTTGCATTGCTTTACTGAAAATGTTAATTTTTTCAACTTTTGCTGCATATGCAATATTAAAAGTTAAAATAAAAATTATGATTATTTTGAATTGAATGCGCATATTATTTTTTATTTAATCTGTTACAATAATTTAGCCATTATTTTGATTCTTCTAATTTAAATCGAATAATTTTCCGAATTAATTCAAATGGTATTTCTTGATTTAATGGGAATTGAACTGAACCTTTTCCTTGTTTGTAATTTTCAAGTTCTAAAGCAAAATGTTTATGAGCAGAAGGAGTTGCATATATGCCTATATGTTTTTTGAAAGCAGCAAAATAGATAAGAGGTTTTTTATTTATTTTGAAAGCTGGCATTCCATAACTAATTGATTCCTCAATATTATTAGCTAATTCAAAAATTATTACGCGAATTTTTATGAGAATTTCTTGTGTCTCAATAGGAAATGAATAAATATATTCTTCTACAGTTATGAAGGATTTGTTCATTTTAATTTTTTCGAAAAAAAAAGCCGTTTCAGGAAGAAACGGCTTTTAAAATATTTAATGCTTATTATTTAACGATTGAAGAGAAATTAGCATCTTCAAATAATTTAATAAATTCTCTATCTTTAGCAGCTTTAGCTTTTAAAGAAGCATCTTTAGCAATAGCATTTTTCAAGTTGCTAACAGCAACATCTGCTTTTTTAGTTCTTGCTCCAACGATTGCTTTAATGTAATATCCTTGAGCAGATTCTTTATCTTTAGAACCATCGATAGTTGATGTAGCTTGATCAAAAGATCCACTTAATACTAAAGCTAAAGCTTTGTTAAAAGTGTTTTCAGAACCTAAGTTAGATAAAGCATCATTGTAGTTACCTTCAATAATGTTAATGATTCCCATGTTGTAGTTAACTTCAGAACCAGCGCCTTTAGCTTGAGCTAATAATTGTTTTGCTTTTTCTTTATCACCACTTACACCTGCTACTGCAGCTAAGTTGTTTTTTGAAACTGCATTTTCTTTAATTGAATTTGCTTTTTCAAATTGAGCTTTAGCTTCTGGCATTTTGTTTTGTAAGAAGTAAATAGCTCCTGCATTATTGTAAGCTCTAATATCTTCTGGAGCAACTTTGATTGCTGCGTTGAAAATGCTTAATTTTTCGTTTAAGTCATTTGTTAAAGTAGCAGCAAATAATAACTCTTCTAATTTTAAAGTTTCTGGTTTAGATAAAGAAATTGTTTTTAATTCTTCGTCAGTATAACCTGTTTTGTCATAAGTTACTGTGATTTCAGCACGACGTAATTTAGGGAAGATATTATCATCTAAATATTTAAATGTTTTACCCATGTTACGCATTTCAGTTTCGCGAGTCTCAGGATCTTTATGCATTTCTAATACACGAATAACTAATTGTTTTTCGTCATTATTCATAGTAGATTTTTCTAATTCTCTTTTGAAACCATCGTAATCTTCACCTCTACCACTTAAAGAAAAAATCTCAGTTTGAGCTTTTTCGTTTTTAGCAGCTTTAGCTAAATTGATCACAGTTGTTTTTCCAGCTTCAGCTCTCTCCGTAGATAAAGATGAATTCTTACCAGTTTCACCTTCAGGAGATGCATAACCTGTAATTGAAATTGTTTTCAAAGAAATTTTTGGATCTGCTTGAGCTTTAGTTAACCAAGCTTGTAATTCAGCGATATCTTTTTCTTTTAATTCAGTAGGTCTTACTACTGATTTAGATTTCTCATAATTTATTTGAGCAGATGTAGATTCTTCAGTAATTCTGTTGAATGCATCTTTTTCAAAAATTACTTTGTAATCTTTATTTACCATGAAAGGAGTAACAATTGTTGCATCAGCGATTTTAATTTCACCAACTTGCTTTTTCACTTTACCACCTTTAGAAACAGTTGCTGTAACTTTTAAATCAGTATTTTCATACTCTGGTTTGTATAAAACAACATCATTATATGAAACATTTCCACCTGGTTTAAATTGAATAACGTTTCCGTTTCCTGTAGCTTTTTCACCTTGAACTGTTACAGATTTTAAAGCAGTACTTCCTAACATAGGAGTAATTTCAGCTGAAGCTTTTTTTCTAATTCCTTTTTCAGGGAATTTAATATCCACTTTTACACGAACTGAATCTCCGTGCATCTCTAATGGATTAGGTGTTACAGTGTATTCTAAATCTTTTAGAAGGTCGCAACTTGTAACCATTGTTCCAGCTAGAGCAATAAACGCAAAGCCTTTGATCGTTTGTTTTTTCATATTAACTAGTTGTAATTCTTACCAATTTTAAATGCAATATTAATCAAATATTTCTTCTAATGAAAAAAATAGAAGAATTTTATTCAGTTTTATTGAGTTATTTTTAGTTTTAAGCTTTTTGTAGTTTTAACTAAAACTGAATTATCTAAACATTTTTCTATTAATTCCGTTATTGAAAGATTTAATTTTGGATCTATAAAATCCGCTGCAATCTCTTTTAATGGTATTAATACGAACTTACGTTCAGATAGTTTCAAATGTGGAATATTTATTTTGTCCGAAGAATAAATTAATTGATCAAAGTAGAGTATGTCAATATCAATTAAACGGGATTCGTATCCTGAAATTTGTTTCTTTGTTCTTCCTATTTTATTTTCTATCGCTTGACTTTTATTCAAGATTTCATCGATAGTCAAATTTGTTTTTAACGATAAACAACAATTATAAAATAGTTCTTCAGCTTCAAAATCAACAGGAGGATTTTCATAGATTGAAGAACAACTATTAACGTCTCCTATCGTTTCATCAATTAACTCAATTGCATTTTGAATATTTAAAAATCGATCACCTAAATTACTTCCTATACTTAGGTATACAATTGATTTTTTTTTTAATTCTTCCATTTAAATGTATTGATCATTTTCATTAAATCTTCTTTTAAATAGATTAGTGAAGGTTTTAATGAATCATAATTTGGCACAGAATTGAAGTAAACAACTCCACTTACGAATTTCGAAGATGAATCAGTTAAATAAAATTGAAATGGAGAAGCAACATCTCCTTGTAATTCGAATATGGTACCAAAAACCTTGTCTTTAGCTCTTATTATTTTTGTGTCCTCAATTGCAGTAGCTTTTATTTTATGTTCATCCACTTTGTCAATTGAGTAATTTACATATTTAGCCAGCGGTTCAACCATATCAATGTATGAAAAGTGAATTACGCCATTTAATGGACCCAAATCTATGTCCTTATGACAAGTTGGTCCCGTATTGTCTGTAACCGATTTTACCTTAAATAAAGTTGAAACATCAAATGTGTAATTACATCCATCATTAAAGTGAACGTATTTATGACTCGGTAAATCTAGACGTAAATATGTCGGAGGTTTCGGAACAGCGAGTTCATTCGAAGAGCATGCTGTTAAAACGACTCCTATTAATAGGGATAAGTAGAATTTATACCTTTTCATATTTCTTCTTTTGATTTTGGTAATATTACTTTAATAGTTTTTATTCGTCTTTTATCAGAAGATTCGACGATTAACTTGATGTCGTTACAAGAAATAGTTTCTTTGTTTTTTAAAATTCTTCCAGCATTTTCAACCATGAACCCTCCAAGTGAATCTGATTCACCTTTTAAATTCTCAAATTCTTTTCCGTCAATGTCTAATATTTTATAAAAATCAATTAACGCAGTTCTACCTTCGAAAATATAAGTGTTTTCATCAATTTTTTTGAAGTCGATTTCTTCTTCGTCAAATTCATCTGTTATATCTCCAACTATTTCTTCTAATACATCTTCTAATGTTACAATACCTGATGCTCCGCCATATTCATCAACAACAATAGCCATGTGAACTTTTTTGCTTTGAAATTCTTTTAACAAGTCGTCAATTTTTTTGTTTTCAGGAACGAAAAAAGGTTTTCTTATCAGTTCTTGCCAGTTAAATTTTTCGTCATTATTTAAGTGTTGCAGCAAATCTTTAATAAACAAAATCCCTACAACGTTGTCTAATGTTTCTTTGTAAACGGGTATTCTAGAATATCCACAATCGAGTATTTCTTCAATTACTTCTTTGAAATTAGTTTCAATATCAATGGCTGCAACATTTAATCGTTGACACATGATTTGTTTCACGTCTGTATTTCCAAACTTGACAATTCCTTCTAATATTTTATGATCTTCATCTGAAGTGCTATCTTCTTTTGTTAACGCGATTGCATGTTCTAATTCATCACTTGAAATTTTCACACCTTTCTTTTTAGCATATTTGCTAATGAATTCCGAACCAGAAACCAATCCAGCTCTTAACCAAGAAATAGGAGGGATTGAATTTAATAAACTCAAAGGTCTAGCTAAAAACCGAACTGTTTTTACGTTGTTTTTTGAAGCATAAATTTTAGGGATAACTTCTCCTACTAATAAAATAACAAACGTACTGACAATTACATCGAGTACAAAAAATAAAGTTTGCTCTCTTTCTTCTGATATGTATTCCTTTAAAATGCTACTCACAGTCAAAACGATTGCGATGTTTGAAAAGTTGATGATGATTAAAATGATTGAGAGTAATTGTTTCGGGGTATCAATTAATTTTCTCGCAACAATTGAAGCTTTGTCGTCACTTCTTTTCAGTAAATCTTTGTCAATCGGCTTTAAAGAGAAAAATGCAGTCTCTGCCGCAGACATCATTGCGGTAATAATTAATAATATAACTAATAAGGTAAATAAGAATATTATAGAATTCATTTTAATTTTTAATGTTGTCTTATGCTAGTGTGAAGGTAATCATATTAATTTAAAATTGAATTAAAAAGGCAAATCATCAACGTCATCATTTAATAATTCATCCATTTTTGAAGGAGCTGGAGGTGTTCCTTGTATTGAATATTGAAGTACTGGAGTTGTTGTTCTTTCACCAGAATCAGGTCTTGAAATAATATTTAATTCATCAGCAATTATTTCAGTTGTATAACGTGTTATGCCTTCTTTATCTTGCCAAGATCTTTTTTTAATTTTTCCTTCGATATAAACTTTGTAACCTTTTTTTAAATATTTTTCAGCTACTTCAGCTAAGCCTCTCCATACTACGATATCATGCCAATCAGTCAACTCTTTTTTTTCTCCTGATGCTTTATCTGTGTATACTTCTGAAGTAGCTATAGAAAAGCTAGCAACAACTGCTCCATTTTCTAATCTTCTAACTTCAGGGTCTTTTCCAAGATTACCCAAAAGAATCACTTTGTTAACGCTTCCTGCCATTTTTTAGATTTTTATAAAACAAAGATATGTAAAAGTTGTATTCCATAAAAGGTGAGACAATTCTATTTGTAACTTAATTATAGATTTTTCTCTTCTAGAAAACGATCGATTAATCGGGGAAGAGGGTAGTTGTCAATTGTTGATTTATTGATTGATATCCAATTTTCTTCCTTCAGTTTCGGAAATTGATCGAAAATGTAAAAAACTGCAAAGATACGTTGATGTGATAAAATGTGGGTGATAGGTTTACTATTATAGAAAGGCGTTAAGCCAGTTCTTTCTTGGAAAAAAGGGTTTACATTTTCAGTGTTTAATTCTTCTTCGGTCTCAAATAAAGGAAATTGATATAAATGTTGCCAGATATCTTTAGCTATTCGCTTTTCAATTAAAATTTGATCATTTTCTTTAAATATGGCAAAGTTGAAATATCGATTTCTCACTTTTGTCTTTTTCTCTTTTAATGGTCTCTCCTTTATTGTATTGTTTGCAAAAGAAAGACATTTTGCAGTTAGAGGACAGATTTCACAATTTGGATTTACGGGAGTGCAAAGCATTGCTCCAAATTCCATTATTGATTGATTGTATTCAGCTGGATTTTCTCGATCAATTAATTCATTCGCTAAATTTTGAAATTCTTTTTTCCCTTCTGTTGAGTCAATCGGGGTTGAAATATCAAAAACGCGACTTAATACGCGATATACATTTCCATCTAAAACAGCATAAGGTAAGTCAAAAGAAAAAGAAGCGATTGCTGATGCGGTGTATTCACCAATTCCTTTTAGTTTAATGATTTCAGTAAATTGATTTGGGAAGATTCCATTTAATTCGGATGCAATATATTTTGCTGTAAAATGTAAATTTCTTGCACGACTATAATAGCCTAAACCTTGCCAATCATTTAAGATTTCTTGTTCATCTGCATTAGCAAGGTCAAAAATCGTTGGATAATTACGAATAAATTTCAAATAATAATTCATTCCTTGATCGACTCTTGTTTGCTGAAGGATGATTTCAGAAAGCCAGATTTTATAGGGGTTTTTAGTGTTTCTCCAAGGTAAATCTCGCTTGTTTTGTCTATACCAATCAATTGTTAATCTATGAAAATCAGCCATTAAGACGAAAAAAAATAAAATATTTTACATTAATTGTTCAAATATAAGGAATCTTGACGTACTTTTGCATCCTGAAAATTAAGGAATAAACAAAAAAATCATAAAAAAAATGACAAAAGCGGACATCGTTGCTGACATAGCAGTAGAGACAGGATTAGAAAGAGCAGAAGCATTAAAAGCAGTTGAATCTTTTATGACATCAATCAAATCATCTTTATCAAAAGGTGAAAATGTTTACTTAAGAGGTTTTGGTAGTTTCATAGTGAAAGAAAGAGCTGAAAAAACAGGTAGAAATATTTCTAAAAATACTACAATCATTATTCCTGCTCACAATATTCCTTCATTCAAACCAGCAAAAACGTTTGTTGACGAAGTTAAAAACAGCGTAAAAGTAAAATAATCGCGGTTTTTTTATTCAAATGTGAATTATCCGATTAAATTTTCTATTTTTGTGCTCCCGATTCTCAAACAACTGTTAGATTGTTATTTGAAAATCGTGAAAGAATAGAGTTAATCATAAAAAATATATAATTATGCCAAGCGGTAAAAAAAGAAAAGGTCACAAAATGGCGACTCACAAACGTAAAAAACGTCTAAGAAAAAATCGTCACAAAAAGAAAAAGTAATCAATAGGTTATTTATAATGTTAAACTTAGTGGGCATTTGTTCACTAAGTTTTTCTGTTTTTTTACATTTTAAATCATTGCTTTCGTGAGTTTAGAACTAGTAGTCGATTCCCGACCAGGGGGTATTTGGCTTGCTTTGTTGCGTGATGGTAAACTGATTGAGTTGCATGAAGAACAGGGGAATACAGAATTTGCTGTAGGTGATATATATCTAGGTAGAGTTCGTAAAGTTGTCCCAAGTTTAAATGCTGCTTTTGTGGATGTAGGTTTTGAAAAAGATGCTTTTTTACATTATTTGGATTTAGGACCTCAATTCAATTCACTTAACAAGTTTACCAAAGATACGTTGCATGGTAAGCAAAACGTAGCTGATTTACTTTACTTCAAGACGGAAAAGGATATTCCCAAAGATGGAAAAATAAATGAAATTGTTTCTAGTGCTTCTCCTATATTGGTGCAAGTTGCTAAAGAACCAATTTCAAGTAAAGGTCCACGTTTGTGTGCGGAAATCACATTGGCTGGAAGATACTTGGTTTTAGTGCCATTTTCAGAAAAAATTTCAATATCTCAAAAGATAAAAGATCCTGCTGAGAGATCTCGTTTGAAAAATTTAATGGATAGTATTAAACCTAAAAACTTTGGTGTTATTATTCGTACTGTTGCTGAAAATAAGAAAATTGAGCTATTAGAACAGGATTTGAAAAACCTGTTAGAGAAGTGGAAATTTATGTTTGCTAATCTTAAAACGGCTACACCGCCGAAAAGGGTATTAGGTGAATTAGATAAAACTTCTTCTATTTTACGTGATTTGTTAAATGCAGATTTTTCAAATATTCATGTAAATGATGTAATCTTGATGACAGAAATGTCTGAATACGTTGCTGATATTGCGCCAGGAAGAGAGAAAATAGTGAAGTTACATGATAACAGAATTCCTATTTTTGAAAAATTTGGGGTAACAAAACAAATTAAGACGTTGTTTGGTAAGAAAGTGCCAATGCCAAGTGGTGGTTACTTAATTATTGAACATACTGAGGCAATGCATGTTATTGATGTTAACTCTGGAAATAGAAAAGGAGCTGATGGTCAAGAAAGTAATGCGTTGGCTACTAATTTAGAAGCTGCAGAAGAAATCGCTCGTGTATTGCAATTGCGTGATATGGGTGGGATTATTTGTGTCGATTTTATCGATATGCATGACAGAGAAAATAATAAGTTTCTTTTTGAAAAATTAAAAGAACATATGCAATCTGACAGGGCAAAACACAATGTGCTTCCTCCTTCAAAATTTGGTGTGATTGAAATTACTCGTCAAAGAGTTCGTCCTGAAACGGATATCAATACATCGGAAGCATGTCCAACTTGTAATGGTTCAGGAGAGGTTCAAGCGTCTATTTTGTATGCAGAAGAAATTGAGAATAACTTGAATTATTTGATGACTGATCGAAAAGAGAAAAATGTTTCACTTTTAGTTCATCCGTATTTAGAAGCGTATTTCAAAAATGGAATTATTTCTAGACAAGTAAAATGGTTATTCAAGTATAAAAAATGGGTTTCCGTTAGAGGAGTTACCGAAAATCATTTATTAGAATACAAATTTGTAAATGATAAAAACGTTGAGATTACGTTATAAAATCTCTAAAGATATTTTGAAAGTCAGTCTGTTTAGACTGACTTTTTTTATTTTTGAGCTATGGAAGAATCAAAAGGAATTTCATTTTTAGAAGCGAAGGCTAAATTGGAAGCGTTTTGTGCATATCAAGAACGTTGTCGGATGGAAATTGAACAGAAGTTGTATTCCTGGAATTTTTCAGATGAACAAATTTCTCAATTAATTGCAGATCTAATTACAAATCGTTTTTTAGATGAAGAACGATTTGCTTCAGCGTTTGTTTCTGGGAAATTTAGAATTAAAAGATGGGGTAGGATTAAAATAAAAGCACATCTAAAAGCTAAAAAAATTTCAAATTATTCGATAGATAAAGGGTTGAAAGAAATAGATTCAGATGATTATTTTAAAACAATTCAAACACTTTTAATAAAAAAGAAAAAAGAATTAAAAGGTAAATCTTATACAGAATGGCAATTAAAGAGTAAATTATTGAATTATGTTTCTTCTAAAGGTTTTGAGTCGGATTTGATTTATAGTGCCTTGGACGAATTAGAAGACTGAACCATTTAGGGTGACGGATAGGTGCAAAAAAAGATTAATTTAAACCTATTCAGTTTCCCTTGCTTAATGAATGTTAAAAAACCAAAAAATCAATCAACAAAATCGGTTGTGATAATTTTATAATCATTAATTTAGTGGTTTATAATTTGTGAGAATGTCAGATTCAATAGTAGTAATACCGACTTATAACGAAAAAGAAAACGTTGAAAACATGATTCGTAAGGTAATGTCTTTCGAAAAAGATTTTCATATACTTATTGTGGATGATTCTTCACCAGATGGGACTGCCGATATTGTTAGAAAACTTCAAGGAGAATTTGAGGGAAGAATTCATATAGAGGTTCGTCAAGGGAAATTAGGTTTAGGAACGGCTTATATACATGGTTTTAAATGGGCTATTGAAAAAAAATACGATTACATTTTTGAAATGGATTGTGATTTCTCTCATAATCCAGAAGATTTAATAAGATTATACAACGCTTGCGCAATTGATGGAGCAGATTTCAGTATAGGTTCTAGATATTGTAAAGGAGGCAAAGTAAAAGATTGGCCATTGAAACGTGTTTTGATGTCTTATTTTGCAAGTGTATATGTGAGAACTATTTTGTTTATTGGGATTCACGATACTACTGCAGGATTTAAATGTTACAAAAGAAAAGTTTTGGAAAAAATAAATTTAGATGGAAATACATTTAAAGGATATGCTTTTCAAATCTGTATGAAATATGCTGCTTTAAGACATGGGTTTAAAGCGAAAGAAGTTCCGATTACATTCATTGATCGTTTATATGGAACATCTAAAATGAGTTCAAGTATTTTTAAAGAAGCATTTTTTGGAGTTTGGAAAATGCGTGGAATGAAATTATGAGTAAATCAATCATCTTAAAAGGAGGTACAATTGTTAATGAAGGAAAGCAATTTGTAGCAGACATTTTAATTAGTAATAATCGAATTCAAAAAATTTACCCTTCAATTTCGAACGAATCGAATATTGAAGAGATAAACGTTGAAGGAAAATATATTTTACCAGGTTGTATTGATGATCAAGTGCATTTTAGAGAGCCAGGTTTAATTCATAAAGCAACTATTCGTTCTGAGTCTAGAGCAGCTGTAGCGGGAGGAATTACCTCTTTTATGGAAATGCCAAATACGGTTCCAAATACGTTGACTCAATCTTTATTAGAAGATAAATACCAAATAGCAGCGAATAGTTCTTTGGCGAATTATTCATTCTTTATGGGAGCTTCTAATGATAATATAGATGAAGTTTTAAAAACAGATCGAAGAACAGTTTGCGGTGTGAAAATCTTTATGGGTTCTTCAACTGGAAATATGTTGGTGGATAATGAAGAAACATTGACCAATTTATTCTCTAAAGTTCCGCCAACGTTAATTGCTACTCATTGTGAAGATGAAGCTACTGTTCGAAGAAATCTTGAAGAGTATAAAGCAAAATATGGCGAAGATATTCCTGTTGAATGTCATCCGTTAATTAGAAGTGCAGAAGCATGTTACTTATCTTCTTCAATGGCTGTTGGTTTAGCTAAGAAATACAATACAAGATTACATATTTTACATATTTCTACTGCTAAAGAATTAGCTTTATTTGATAATTCGATTCCTTTAGAGAATAAAATGATTACAGCAGAAGCATGCGTTCATCATTTATGGTTTTCTGCTGAAGATTATAAAACAAAAGGAAATTGGATTAAATGGAATCCGGCTGTAAAAGAAGCTTCTGATAGAGATGCTATTTTTCAAGCGGTTTTAGATGATCGAATTGATGTAATTGCTACGGATCATGCTCCTCATACAATTGAAGAGAAAACTCAATCATATTCAAAAGCTCCATCTGGAGGGCCACTCGTTCAGCATGCACTTTTAGCAATGCTTCAAAAAGTAAAAGAAGGGAAAATCACGATTGAAAAAGTGGTTGAGAAAATGGCGCATAATCCAGCTATATTATTTCAAATTGAAGATAGAGGGTATGTGAAAGAAGGCTTTTTTGCAGATTTAGTGATTGTAGATCCTAAACAAACGGTAACTGTTTCTAGAGATAATGTTTTATATCAATGCGGATGGTCTCCTTTCGAAGGTGTTCAATTTGATCATGCAATTGATAAGACGTTTGTGAATGGTAATTTGGTGTATTCAGATGGAAAAGTAATTGAAGGTACTGTTGGTGATCGATTATTGTTTAACAGATGATTCGAATTATCTCTATACTTTCTCTATTTCTCTTTTTTAGTTGTACTACAGCTAAAATAAAACGACTTCCTGCTCCTGATAATTTAATTCCTGAAACAAAATTAGTTTCAATTTTGAAGGATATGACAGTAATGGAATGTTATGTATTGCAAAAAATGCCATCATTGGAACAAAATCACAAAGTGATGAGCGAGACAGGTTTGGCGATTTTAGCAAGACATAATGTAGATACTTCTGCATATTCTTTGTCAATGAATTACTATGGTTCAAGACAAGAGAAAATGCAAGAGATTTATTCTAAAGTATTGGATCAAGTAAATTTAGATCTTGCTAAAGAACAAGCTGGGAGATAAGGTTTAGTTGATTGTTAAAAATTGAAACTGAGTAGTTTAATATTGAATCCCATACTCATCTGCATTTAAAATGCTGTTTTATCAGAAAACTGTGATTCGTAGCAAAATTTACAATTAAAAATTCAACATCCAACATTCAAAATCCCTCTACGCTTTTCTATCAGTATTTTGTTTAAGGAACGGATCCCAACCTGAGACTTTAGATTTATTATGTTCTCCTGTTCCCCATGCTCAGCTATATTTGCAATGCTACTTTATCCGAAAACTGTGATTCGTAGCAAAATTTACAATTAAAAATTCAACATCCAACATTCAAAATCCCTCTACGCTTTTCTATCAGGATTTTGTTTAAGGAACGAATCCCAACCTGATACTTTTGATTTATTATGTTCTCCTGTTCCTCCAGAAAAATGATGGCAAACGGCAACGGCTAAACCATCAGTAGCATCTAAATATTTGGGCATTTCAGGAAAGTTTAATAATGTTTGAAGCATTGCTGCAACTTGTTCTTTTGAAGCATTTCCATTTCCCGTTACAGATTGTTTAATTCTTCTAGGTGTGTATTCTTCAAATGGAACATTAAAACTCAACGAGGCAGCTATGGCAACACCTTGAGCTCTTCCTAATTTAAGCATGGATTGAACGTTTTTGCCAAAGAAAGGCGCTTCGATTGCCATTTCATCTGGTTTGTATTCTTTGATGATTGCTGTTAATCGATCGAAAATCTTTTTTAACTTGTCTGGATGGTTGGTAATCTTGTTTAATTGAATAATTCCGAAGTTAATTAATTTGATTTTGTTATCTTTCACATGAATTAATCCATACCCTAATACGGTTGTACCGGGGTCAATTCCAAGAATTATTTTATCTTCAACCATTATTTTATACTTCGTTGGTTAAAACTATAAAAAAACAAGGATATTCGTTCATTTTTTTGAAAATGATTCTCTTGCTGGCTTTAATATGGCTGATAGGAAATCAATTGTCTAAAGTTGAAAGCTCTGATTGGAATGAAGTTTCAATTAAAAGGCCTTTGTTCTTAATTTTAGGATTTGTATTAGTGGTGGCCAATTGGTTTTTCGAATGGAGAAAATGGTTGATTACATTGAAAGTTATAAGTGTAAAAGAAGATCAAAATGTTGTTTTTAAATCTTTTATGGCTGGAATCGCAACTGGTTTGTTGACTCCGAATATGTTAGGGAATTTTATCGGTCGGATCTATTATTTTCAAAGACGTTTTCGTGTTTCAATTATTTTGATGACACTCTTATCGAATTTTACTCAGTTTTTTGCTAGTGTTTTCTTTGGATTATCATCATTGTTGTTTCTTCAAAAATTGCCTTTTGAATTTTCGTTTTATTGGGTATTCATTCTAATTTCATTGATTGTCATTATTTCGTTTGTGTTTTATTTCTTCTTTGAATTGATTAAAATAGGATTTATTTCGAAAATGAAAATTTATCAAAAAATGTTGAGGTTTATTGATGAAAATAAAGGTTTTCGATGGCAATTCTTAACTTTAAGTTTAATAAGGCATTTTGTTTTTACATTACAGTTTTGGTTGATTTTTAATTCTTTCCATGATGGTCTAAATCTTTCGGTCTTTTTTTGGATTTGGCAGATTTTTCTTTGGACAACATTAATTCCTTCTTTATGGTTCGGAAAATTGTTCATTCGTGAATCAGTCGCTTTAATTGTTTTGTCAGCACTTGGATATGCCGAATTAGAAATAATAATTTCTTCTGTTTTATTATGGATTGTGAATTTAGCATTTCCGTCTATTTTGAGTGTTTTTATTTGTAAAAGAAAAGTAGAACGTGCTTGAAATAATTTACATATCGATTTATGCTTTTCTAGGAGTTTTGGTTCTAATTGGATTCAAAAAACAATTTTCAAAATCAAAAACAGGAACTGATTTTATTTCATTGGATCAAATTTCAGTGATCATTCCATTTAGAAATGAAGCTGAAAATTTAACAAAATTAATTGACAGTATTAATCAACAATCCAGATTTCCAAAGCACATTTACTTTGTGAATGATCATTCGGAAGATGATGGTTTAAGTCTAATTCATGATTTAAAATGTGATTTTTCAATCCTAGAAATGCCTAAAAATAGTTTTGGTAAAAAAGAGGCGATTCGTTTTGCTTTTTCTCATATGAAAACTGATTTTGTTTTAACTTTAGATTCTGATATAGAGTTAAATGATATTTATTTTGAATCATTAGAAAAATTATATATTAAAGACCTTTTGATACTTCCTGTAGTAATGAAAGGAAAGAATTTTGTACAAAAACTCTTTGAATTGGATTATGCTTTGTCGAATGCAATGAACACTTCTGTTTCAGGATTGTTTCGTCCTTTTTTAGCAAGTGGTGCAAACTTATTATTTAAAAGAAGTTCATTTTTGAAATACGATTCATTCGAAAATCATCGAACAATTGCTTCAGGTGATGATATATTTTTACTATATGATTTTAGAAGAAATAATTGTTCAATTGAGTTAGTAACTGATATGTCTTGTTCGGTTTCAACAGCTACACCTTTATCAGTAAAGGATTTTATTTCTCAGAGATTACGTTGGATTGGAAAGGGAAATAAAGTAGGGGATCAATTGAGTAATGGATTAGCTTTAATTGCCGCAATGATTCATATTGGATTTTCAATTCTGTTGGTTCTTGAGATTATTCATCACAAATGGATTGAATTAATTTTACTTGTTGGTTTGAAAATGATGTTGGAATTGGTTGTATACTTTCCTTATTTTAAGAACATTAAACGTTTAAAAACATGGGCAATGTTAACAATAAGTACTTTTATCTATCCAATTTATATTGTGGTTTTGATGGTTTTATTGCCAATTTTGAAACCTAAATGGAAAAACCGACTATAATTTTTAATGATAGATTTTGAATTTTGGATTACAATTCATAATCCAAAATTCAAAATTTATTATCGTAAACTGAGCGCAGTCGAAATTGTAGCTGAGCGCAGTCGAAGCTATGATTTCTTAACGTACTCAGTAATAATCACAATTGTTTGACCATTTACTTTTCCTTCTATATAATTTGTGTTGTCATGATCTAAAGATACATTTCTAACAGCAGTACCTCTTTTTGCAGTAAAACCACCACCTTTAACATTTAAATCTTTGATTAACACAACAGTGTCACCAGCTTCGATACGGACACCATTTACATCTTTATGAAAATCTTCAGCTTCTTTGTCTTCACCTTCACCTGTTGCTTTTGCCCAAGCTAATGTTTCATCATCTAAATAAAGCATGTCTAATAAATCTTGTGGCCATCCTTCTGATTTAAGTCTTTGCAACATTCTCCATGCCATTACTTGAACTGCTTGAACTTCGCTCCACATACTATCATTCAAACATCTCCAATGATTAGTATCTGCTTTTTCAGGATTTTCAATTTGATCTTTACAAGTTCCGCAAACTGAAATAAAATCATCTACTCTTCCATTGTTTTGTAGAGGGGCAACCTCAAA
>CANGHX010000022.1 GCA_947453715.1 Flavobacteriales bacterium
ATCGAAACCGGAGGAATGAAGGGGCGTAGAAAAGAAATGTCTAAGGAAGAATTACACGATGTTTTGAAGAAAGGATTAAATGTTGAATATATCTCTTCTGAATATGGTATGACGGAATTATTTTCTCAATCATACAGTGATAAAGAAGGTGTTTTTGATTCTCCAAAATGGATGAAAATTATTATTCGTGAAACAAATGACCCATTTCATTTTATAGAAGATGGAAAAACAGGAGGGATTAATGTAATAGATCTTGCAAATTTATATTCATGTAGCTTTATTGAAACACAAGATTTAGGAAAGAAATTTGGTGAGTCATTTAAAATATTAGGAAGATTTGATCAATCTGATTTAAGGGGATGTAATTTGATGGTTGAATAATTAATTACAAATTACAAATTACAAATTACAAATTACAAATTACAGATTGTCATATATTAGAAATACTGATTTTTATCCAATTAAGGAATTCTTTTTGCAAATTAACTGTCAACATTAAACTATCAATTTTAAACTAAAACACATATCTTTACAAAACAAATTAAACGATATGACAACACAAACAATTATTATTTTATTAGTAATCGGTTTAATCGCGGGAATTCTTAGTGGTTTTGTAGGAGTTGGTGGTGGTGTTGTTATTGTTCCTGCTTTAATTTATTTTTTAGGGTTGACGCAACATCAAGCGCAAGGGACAAGTTTATTTATTTTATTATTACCTGTTGGTTTACTAGCCGTTAATAATTATTCTAAAACAGGAAACATTAATTGGACTTACGGAATCATTATAGCTTTAGCATTTATTGTTGGCGGGTATTTTGGGTCTAAAATTTCCTTAAGATTATCTCCAGGTAAAGTGAAATTTGTATTTGGAATTTTAATGGCATACGTTGCATTTCGTTTTTTAATGTCAGGTTATAGCGCTCTCTCAAATGAAAAATAATTTAGAAGAATTTATAAAGTCGAAATCACTTGAACTTTTTGAAAAAGTAAAAGGATATAGAGAATATATGCATCAAAATCCGGAACTTTCTTTTCAAGAAGAAAAAACAATGGAGTTCGTAGCAAATTCCCTGACTAAATTGAATATTTCGTTTACAAAAGGAATTGGAGGGACAGGAGTTGTTGGTTACATAAAAGGAAAACATCATTCTGATCAAATCGAATGTATTGGTTTAAGAGCTGATTTAGATGCATTACCTATTCAAGAAGAAAATGAAGTAAGCTATAAATCCCAAGTAGCAGGAGTGATGCATGCTTGTGGTCATGATGTCCACACCTCTATTTTGTTAGGCGTAGCAGAGATTATTAATGAAATTAAAGATGAAATTCCATTTCCCGTTAAATTAATTTTTCAGCCTGGAGAGGAGAAGAATCCAGGTGGTGCAACCTATATGATTCGAGATGGGGTTTTAGAAAATCCAGTTGTTAAAGAATTATATGCACTTCATGTATTTCCAGATATGCCTGTTGGTAAAGTTGGATTTAGAGAGGGGATTTACATGGCTTCATCGGATGAGGTGTATGTTACTATTAATGGAAAAGGGGGGCATGGAGCAACTCCAAATAAAGCAATTGATCCAATATTAATAGGAGCAACAATTGTAACTTCAATTCAACAAATAGTTAGTAGAAGATGTGATCCAATTATTCCATCTGTTTTGACTTTTGGACATTTTGAGGGATTAGGTGAAACAAATGTTATTCCTTCAAAAGTTTTATTGAAAGGAACATTTAGAACTTTGAATGAAGAATGGAGGGAGGAAGCATTAACTTTGATCAAAAATCAAATTGAATTAATCGCTCAATCGATGGGAGGTACAGCAGATGTTTCTATCAGTAGAGGTTATCCTTATTTAGAAAATAATCCTAAAATCACATATCAACTTTCTCTAAAAGCGAAAAACTTTCTAGGAGAAGAAAATGTAGAAGATTTACCAATCCGAATGACATCAGAAGATTTCGCTTTTTATTCACAGGAAAAACCAGTTTGTTTCTTTCGTTTAGGTGTTCGAAATGAAGAAAAAGGAATTGTGCACGGTGTCCATAATGGACGTTTCGATATCGATTCGAATGCGCTGGTTATTGGAATGCAGGTAATGTCTTTATCAATTATTTAAGATTAAAAATGAAAAATTTTATTTTTTTATTAATAAGTTTTGCCGTTCTAACAGCTTGTATGACTGATAGAAGAAATGTTAGAAGGTTAGATGGTGATTGGAAAATAGCAACTTATAAGCAAACAGATAAATTGGGTTTTACAAATGTTGTTACAGCTACGGGGAATTTTCATTTTCATAAATATAAATTGAAACATGAAAAAGGAACATATGCTTATGAATTCAGTTATTTTCTCTCAAATGATACAGTAAGTTTTTCAGAAAGCGGGGAATATTATTCAGCGGCTAAGCAAGAAGCAATTTTTTTAAATTCTTTAGATGCAGATGGGCAGTTAATACAAACGGAAAAATTTCATATTGATATTTTAACAACTACAGATGTTATATTTCAATACAATGACGCAAAAATCATGCATACATTTGTTCTACGCAAAGAAAAATAGGCTATTTCAAAATAAATTGATGTAAAATAGAAAGCTTTTCAATTTTATCTTCTTTTATTTTCTTGGTTGCATATTTCTTTTTCAATTGATTTAAAACATACTGATTAGAATCCTTGCCCAAAATATTGTCTTTGTTTTGTTTTAAATAATTCTGGGCAGAAGTAATGTAAGATTTACATAGATGACGATCACCAATTTCAGATTGAATTTTAATTAATAGTAATCTTGAAAAGGCTGAGAAAAAATAGTTGTTTGAATAGATTAAATCATTTAATAATCGGATTGATTTTTTCCTTTCATTTTTCAAATAAAAATTTAAAGCCTTCAAAAATTGAATATAGATTAGATTTTCTCCTTTATAGATAGATTCATTTTCTTTGATTTCAATATCTGCTAATTCTGTTTGGGTTTCAAGAATTAAAAATAAGATTCTGTAAAAAATACTATTTAAATTGAAGTTTGAATTTCCGTCAGAATGTAATGAAAAAGCATGAATTATTTCTTTCAGTTTTTCGATTGAAGCTCCACTAAAAAACTCAAATCGTAATTCAAGAAATAGAAAATGTTGTTTAACTGAAGCGATAGAAGAGGCTGGTGCTTCACAAGAATTTAAAATTTCTTTTGCCTTATTGAAATAGTGGTAAAAACTTCCTTCATTTACATGTAACTTTGCTAAAGAAGCAAAAAGTGAAGCTCTATTTAAATCATCTTTCTCTGTTGTTAATAATTGAAATATCGCCAAGATTAATTGGTCCTTTTTCATTTTTACAATTCCTGTTTTCTCTAAGTAAATGGTAGAAATTGTTGCATAATAATCTGCCGTTTTTGAATTTTGGATTTTCGCTAACGCCTCTATAAATTGTTCACTCAATAATAGTGATTTTTCAAGATCTTCATTACTCTGAGTGTAAGAACTAAGTTTAATTTGTCCCTCAATACTAGCAATTTGAAGGGTTGAATTGTTTTCTAAAAGAGCAGATTTATAAACTGATTGGTAATAATTTTTGACCAATTGAACATTTCCATTTTTTTCTAAAGCATTGGCTAAAATAGAGTGTTTTGCTGTAGCGTTTTTTTCTAAATAAGATTCAATGATTACTAGTTCAATTTGTTCAGTAATGAAGTGATTTAGTCTTCGCCACTTTAGTTGATTTTCTTTTTCTGAAACAAATTTCCAATTTAAATTGATTTGTTTTTGTAAAAAGTCATTGATTTCATTTTCATCTATTTGACGAATCGAAATCAATGACTTAAGGATTTGAAAGCGTTTATCATTACTTAATGTACATTTGTACAGTAAAATTTTAGCTTGAGATGTAGTTAATTCTTTTAATAGTAAATTTAATTTTTTTCCAATCATATTATTCTACAACGTTTTGAATTCTAATGCTTTCTATGTGAATCGCTTCCATGTATGATTTTACAAATTCATCATTTAAATTCAGATTTTTAGCTTTATTTATTGTGCTTTCTAAAATGTCATTCCATCTGTTAGATTGTAAAACAGTAACATTGTTTTGTTTTTTTATTTCCCCAATGTTTTTTGCAATTTTCATTCTATCAGATAATAAAGAAAGTATTTTTTGATCAATTGTATCAATTTCTAACCTTAATTTTTCCAAATTTAATTTGAAATTATCTTCATTACTAGATGAATTCTTCCATTTTATTGAGTTTAGCAAATTTACTAATTCTATTGTACTAACCTGTTGTTCTTTATCTGTTAGTGCAATTGATGGATCATAATGCGATTCAATCATCAATCCATTGTAAGCTAAATCAATACTTTTTTGAGCAACTGAAAGAAGTGTATCTCTTTTTCCACAGATATGTGATGGATCACAAATTAATGGAATATCTGGAAATAATCTTTTCATTTCAATTGGAATTTGCCAAATTGGTTCATTTCTGTATTCAGTGCTTCCGTACGATGTGAAACCACGGTGAATTAATCCAATACTATTAATTCCAACTTTTTGTAAACGTTCAATTGCACCGATCCATAATTTTAAATCTGCATTTACTGGGTTTTTTATTAAAACTGTCGTATCTGTACCCTTTAATGCTTCAGCAATTTCTTGAACAGAGAAGGGGTTTACACTTGTTCTAGCACCAATCCAAAGAACATCCGTTTCGAAACTTAAAGCATCTTCAACGTGTTTTGCAGTAGCAACTTCAACGGCAGTTGGTAATCCAGTTTGTTTTTTTACATCTAACAACCAAGCAAGACCTTTTGTTCCGATTCCTTCGAAGTGTCCAGGATTTGTTCTAGGCTTCCAAATTCCAGCTCTTAGAATATCTACTTTTCCTGTTTCTTTTAATTCGAAAGCTGTTCTTAAAAGCTGACCGTTTGTTTCAACACTGCAAGGGCCTGCTATTACAAGGTTCTGCTTTTTTATTAATTCTTTTATATCTGTTTTCATCTTTTAACTTTTTAATACTTATTATCTGAATTACCTTTTTTGTATATCCCCAATATCTTTTGGCTAATTACATAAGGATCGATCTCTTTCATTGATTGCTCTAGAATTTGTTTATCATCAAATTCTATATCTAAATGAAATGCATAAGCAGTTGTATTATGAGGAATCGGAACACTTTGAATTTTTGTTAAATTGACTTTGTTTTTCTTCAAAATTGCTAACACATCACTTAAACAACCAATCTCATTTTTAGTTTGCAAAGTAATTGAAGCCTTATCTGAATTTTCATCATAATCTTTACCTTTACTCAAAATGTAGAATCTGGTGTAATTGATTTTCTCATCTCCAACATTGTCAACAATTCTTTCAAGATCGTAGCGCTCTTCAATCATTGGTCCTGCAATTACTGCTAAATGATTGTCATTTTCTTTAGCTATCAATTGTGCAGAAGTTGCTGTATCTCTATATTCAGTAGCTGTTACATTTTCTAAAGAAGTTAAGAAGTATTGACATTGACCTAAGGCCATGGGATGTGAAATGATTTCTTTTACATCACTTAATTTTGTCCCTTTTTTTCCTAATAAATGTAACTCAATTGGCAAATAGGTTTCTCCAATAATTGATAAATCGAATTCATCTATTAATTGGTAATTTAACAAAATACTTCCTGCAACTTTATTTTCAATAGCGATGATACCATAATCAACTTGATTTTTACTTAATTGATCGCAAACATCTCTGAATGAATTACATTCTACTATGTTTACATCTTCGCCGAAGTATTTCTTTGCAGCTAAATCATGGAAAGATGATACTGAACCTTGAATTGCGACTACATGATTTCTCATAATTATAAAATATTAATTGTTTTTTTATCTTCTAACAGAATTTCATCTGTCCAAATACTACATTGAACTTCAGCTATGTGTTTTTTGCCTAGTAATAACATTGCGACTCTTGATTGACCTATTCCACCACCAATTGTATAGGGTAATTTTTCAGCTATCAAATCCTTATGCCAATCTAATGTTAAACGAACTTCTTGTTTTGAAATTTCTAACTGTTTTTTCAATGATTCTGGACTAACTCTGATTCCCATTGAAGAGATTTCTACTTGTTTTTGAAGTGCTTCACTCCAAATTAGAATATCTCCGTTTAATCCTTTTTTACCATCAATAGTTTCTGTTGACCAGTCATCGTAATCAGGTGCTCTGCCATCATGTGGTTCTCCATTTCCTAATACACCACCAACTCCTATTAGGAATACAGCTCCATATTTTTTAGTAATTTCATATTCTCTTTCTTTTGGAGTTAATTCTGGATAAAGTGCTAGTAACTCTTCAGAATGAATATAGAAAATGTCTTCTGGTAATTTTTCAATAAGTTCCGGGTAACTTTTTAAAATTAATTCTTGAGTTTCTTTTAATGCAGCATATACTTTCTCAACAGTTGATTTTAAGTAATCTAGAGTTCTGTCTTCTTTTGATAGACGTTGTTCCCAATCCCATTGATCAACCAATATGCTATGTAGATCATCTAAATCTTCATCAGTTCTGATTGCTTTCATGTCGGTATATATGCCTTCTTGAAGTTGTAGACCAAGACGTCCTATTTTACTTCTTTTCCATTTTGCAAGTGAATGAACAATCTCAACTTTTTGAGAGGGAAGAGTCTTGATTTTAACTTCTACAGGTGATTCAATTCCGTTCAAATCATCATTTACACCAGTGCCTTTTTTAACGAATAATGGTGCTTCTACTTTAATTAGCGATAATTTTTCAGCTAATTTTTTAGAATAAGTTTCTTTTACTAAATCAATAGCTTTTTCTGTTGCTAATTCATCTAAGATAATTTTTTTAACTTCTACTTCTTGTGTTTTCATATGTGTTATTTATAATTTACATGCATAAAAAAAGCCTTCCAAAATGGAAGGCTTGAATTTATTTATTGAACATATTCCTTCCGTTTCACCTAATGTGATTATTATTATTAAAGAAGAAATTATTGCTCATCATTTTCATTTTTTATTTTTTAAAAAAATTATTTGTTTACTTTTTTTTGTGAAGCAAACTTATATCAAAAAAACAATATAACAAAAATATATTTTAAAATATTTTTTTTGATTTGCGTTATTTTTTGAATTTAAGTTACTGAAAAACAAAGGTAAATATTTTTGTTTTTTATAAAATGAATAGGACAAAAGTTGAAATCATACACGAAAAATAGCTTTTGTTATCTCATCTTTACACTTGTCCTAAATGAGAAAAATATTTTATCTTATTAATGTGTTATATGGTGGTTTAATGTCCTAAAAATTGAGTGCTATATTTTTTTTAAAACTTAACAATTATAAGGTTTTAGATAATAGGCAAGAAATCGATAATGTTACAGGGGCTAATTTAAGTGAAGAAAATGGGCGGAATGGAGATACAAAATTTGTAAATTCTGCTTCTTATAATTTGGACATTCATAATGAAAGTTCAATAGCTTACAGTTTAGGTGCGCACGATAGTTCTATTATCACAAATATTTATGATCGACAAGAAATGTTTCAACGCTTTGGCTTATCTAAAAGTAATATTACTATTTCGTTAATCAACTCAAATGGTATCGAAATAGGCCAAGTGAATTATCTCAATAACGGTTGTGCAACAATTGATTTATCATCAAAACCTGAAGGAATATATTTTTTAAAAATTATTGATGGTGAAAATGAATGGATCGAAAAGCTTGTAAAAGTAAATTGACTCTTAATATTATTAATATCGGAGAGATTACTTACTCGAAATAAGACTTACAAATCCATTTTTCTCAAAAGGTGTTTCATCCTTATATGAACCTTTAATGATGTAATAAAACACACCATCTGTGCATTCATTTAATTTCATGTCCTTTCCATTCCAGATGTAAGTTCCTATTACATTTTTGTTTTCAAATACTACATTTCCCCATCGATTTAAAATTAAAACATCGTAAGATTTGAAAATATTATGTGAAAATTGAAAAATATCATTTGTTCCGTCACCGTTAGGTGTGAAAACATTTGGGACTTCAATATCACCTGTTATATGAACAATAATTGTTGTTGTGTCTGAACATCCATTAAAATCTGTAACTACCAATGTGACGGGATATAAATAAGGTAGGTCATAAATAAATGATGTATTTGTGTCTGTTATGTTTATTTGATCGGTATTATTGAAGTCACCATAAAACCAATGCCAGCTCTGTATAGGACTATTGAATGATGATTGATCATCAAAAATAATCTGCGTACCCATTGGAGCCGTTGATGGAGTAGCTGTAAAGTTTGCATTTATTTGATTACTAATGACATTTAAAGTGTCATAATATTTTATTTCACAATTATTTGCATCGAAAATGTGTAAAGTTGTAATATAATTTCCTTGATTTGGATAATTATGTGTATTTGATAGTGAAGTAATATTTGTTCCGTCACCCAAGTCCCAATAAAAATGATTAATGTCTACGGAATTCGTCGTGTCGAAAATAAAGTTATTATCACAAGGATTTGGTGTTGATATTATTGAAGGCGATACAGAAGGACCGCTTATCGTTAAATGGTCATAGGAAATACTATCTTTACATCCAAATTGATCGGTAACAATTAAGCTTAAGTTATATGTTCCTGCAAAAACGAAAATATTTTGAGGGTTAACTAATGTTGAGTGATTTCCATCTCCAAATGACCAATAGTAATTTGGGGTTAATCCATAATAAGTAGTATGATTAGTGTAATTTCCAATAATTGGCGGACAAGAAGCAGAGTTATTACTGTTTAAATTTGCCCCAGAAAATAAATGTGACTCCGAAGGCAAGGGTGAAGTAACTTTCACATTAACTGAAACACTATCAATACAGCCGTTTCCGTCAGTTGCAATCAAAGTGATTTTATGTGGAGTAAATGAATTAGAAGTCTGATCATTAAATTGGTGAGAAAAGTTTGAAGAATTTGAAGTATTATTATTGTCTATATTCCATTGATAAGTAAGAGGATTTAATCCGGTAGAAGTATTTGTTCCATCTACAAGAATGTGATTACATAAAACGCTATCTATTGTGAAACTTGGAAGTGGAATAGTGATATTTGTTGAAATATTTGCAGGTAATGAAACACAACCAAATCCATCTGTTGCAATTAAATTTGTTGTAAAAGTTCCTTGTGTATTAATTGTATAATTTGTTGGAGTAGCTAAACTATTTGTTGTTTGTGTAGTATTATTAGGAAAAGTCCAAGCAAAACTTGAGAAAGTTGGATAACCATTTCCTTGAGGATGTGAGGAATTTGTGTAAACGACATTTATAGGGGCGCAACCATTTAAAGCTGAAGGAGAAATACTAGCAACAGGTAATTCTAAAACATTCATATTTGTAAATACGTGTGTTCCTGAACATCCAACATTGTTTGTTGCAGTTAAAGTGATATTAAATGAACCCGCTGTTGGATAGGTGTAAGTTGCAGGGCTACCAGTTACAGATTGTCCATTTCCCATATTGAAACTATATGTTCCAAGCGGATCTATTGAAGTGGATGTGCTGGTTAATGTTACTAATCCATTTTTGCAAATAGAATCGTTTGATAATGTGAAATTAGCTACTGTTTGTGAAATAGTGATTTGTTGAGTAGTGCTATCAGCGCAACCAGTTGTGTAATTATATACAACTTGTTTGATGGAATAGGTCCCATAACTGTTGTAAGTAAAGCTAGAAGTACCATTTCCATTATTATCCAAGTAAGAATTAGATAAAACAGTATTTGTAAGTAAAGGATCATTCCATCTCCATATCATTTTAACGCTATCAGTTTGTTTACCTATAATTGCATTGTCATTCATTGTGACATTTACAGGTAGTGGTAAGTTGCAATATAAACTCTGAGCAGGAGAGAATAGTGAAATCGGTGCTTTAATATATACGGCACTATCTATTTTCATAGTATCTCTACATCCTCTGAATGTAACTATTAATTGAACATCAAAATAACCAGTATCTGTAGGATATGACCATGTCGGGTTTTGTTGAGTTGATGTTCCACCATCTCCAAAAGTCCAATTATATGTTATGTCACTTGGAATATGCGGAGTACTTATTACTGATAAATCTGTAAAAGTAACCGTATTTTTCGCACATTGTATTGCAGGTGTATATGAGAAATTAACTAAATCGATTGCTCCAACTTGTATGAAATTTGGTTTAGTTTCAATGTCTGTACATCCGTTTTGAGTTGTGATTGTTAATGTTACGGTGTATATTCCAGAATTGTAAATATGTGCAGGTGGATTTTGTCCGTTAAATGTAGTCCCATCTCCAAAACTCCAACTCCAACTAGTAATCGGATCAACGGATGAAGAAGTGCTTGAAAAATTAACTGATATTGGAGAACATCCACTTGTTGTTGGGGCGCTAAAGTCAGCAACTGGAGGTGATGTTTGTATGTAGTTTGTTAAAGTTGTGGTTTTAACACATCCCAAAACACCAGTTGTTGTTAAACTTACATTAAAATTACCATTTGAATTGTAGATATGAGTTGGTGGTGTTTGTCCATTGAAAGTAGATCCGTCTCCAAACGTCCAAATATAATTCGAGCCATTAGCAGTTGTATTCGTAAATTGAACATTTAAGGGTGCGCATCCAGATAATGGATTAGCTGTGAATGTTGGATTTGGAAGCGGAACTATTACTATTTGATGAGTTGCGGCTCCTGTACAACCAGAAAGCGTATTCTGAGAGTTTAATGTGATTGTGTAAGTTCCAGGTGTATTATAAGTGAATGTTGGATTTTGATTGTTTGATACAGTTCCATTTCCATTGTTCCATGTCCATCCATTTACACCAGTTGTAGAATTATCTGTAACTGACACGTTACTTCCTACACATGCGGAATCTTGAACTGTAAATGCGCTTGAGAAAGTTGATATTGTTAGAGGGTTTGAAATAGTTGAGTGACAACCTGTAATTGTATTTGTAACAAGTAAATCTACATTGTATGTACCAGTATTTGCATAGGAAATAGTTGGTGGATTTTGTTGCGTAGATGTTTGAGTATTACCAAAATTCCATGCGTATGAAAAATTTGAACCGGAAGATGATTGATTGTTAAATGTTATTGCTGCAGGTAAAATACATCCATTATTAGTAAATGTAAATTGACTAACAGGTGTTGGGTTAACTGTTATATAATTTAATTTAACTTCGGGGTCAGCTAAATTATTTTGGTCAGTAACTACAAGCGTAATTGTGTATGTTCCTGCTGTAGTAAAAGCATGAGTAGCATTTTGAGTTGTTGCAGAGTTACCGTCTCCAAAGTTCCAGCTGTAGTGGTTTATAGGAGAATTTCCATTTATTGATGTACTATTGAAGGTGACATTATCACCGATACAAACAGATAATGGTGTTGCAGTAAATTGGGCTGTAGGTCCTTGAGAAAAACTCAGTAAACTTATTGTAATAGAGATGAATAGTAATAATAACTTTTGCATGAAACGCTTTTTTTTGATTAAGTTAATAATATTTAAGCAAACAAAAATAACATTAACAAAAAAAGATAGTTAATAGGATAAGTTCTATCTTATAATTGAAACGATACCTTTATCCGTTTTTTTATTAGAATTATATTCAATAGCAAAAAAATAGGATCCAATTGGTAAATCTTCATCATTATATTTTCCATCCCAAGGTTTTTTAGAATAAGCACCTTTTTCAGAAGCAAAGATTAAATTCCCCCAACGATTATATATTTTAACAATATTATTAGGGTATAATTTATCAATGTTTTTTATTTCCCAAACATCATTTTTTGTATCATTATCGGGTGTGAAAGCTGTTGGGAATTCTACTCCACCAACAATTGTTATTGTTTTGAAAGTAGTATCGATACAACCATTTTGATCTGTGATAATTAATGTTGCTAAATAATTCGAAGGAGTTTCATAAATAAATGTTGCTGCAGCATTTGAAGTGTTTAGCAGAGAAGTATTGTTCGCATCACCAAAATGCCATTCCCAACTTTGAATTGGACTATTATAGATTGACGAATCTGTAAAAACTATCGTAGATCCCATTTCTGCTGAATTAGGAGTGACAATAAAATTAGCGGTGATTTCATTGTTTAATACCTGAACAGTATCAAGGTATTTTACCTCGCAATTGTTCGTGTCGTACACATGAAGTGTTGTGTAATAATCTCCTTGCAATGTATAATTATGAGAAGTAGAAAGATCTGTAGTTGAATATCCATCTCCAAATTCCCAAAGTAAATTACTTACATCATTTGTGTTTAATGTATCAAAAATGAATTTATTTTCACAAATAGTCGTATTGGATGTTATTAGAGATTGACTTGTTGGTCCATTAATTGTAATTGATACATTAGATATACTGTCTTTGCATCCGAATTGATCGGTTACTAATAAACTGACAGAATATGTTCCAGGGAAAACATAAATATTTTGAGGTGTAGCCAAAGTTGAATGATTACCATTCCCAAAAGACCAATAAAATGTTGGGTTTGATCCATAATATGATGAGCTATCTTTAAAGCTTCCAATTATCGGTGGACAAGAAGCAGTATTGTTATTGTTTAAATTTGCTCCAGAATAAATATGTGATTCAAAAGGTTTTGGTGAAGTTACTTTAATGTTTTTTGAAATACTATCAATACATCCGTTACCATCTGTTGCTATTAAAGTAAGTTTATGTATTTGGTAAATCCCTATTAGATTATCATTGAATGTGTTTGTGAAATTTGAAGTGTTTAATGTATTTACATTGTCAATATTCCATTGATAACTCAAAGGGTTTATGCCTGTTGAGGTATTTACACCATTCACTAATACATGATTACATAAAACGCTATCAATTGTGTAGTTTGGAGTTGGAATTGTTATGTTTACAGCGGTACTTCCAAGAGGTGATATACAACCAAAGCTGTCTGTGACAGTCAGTTTTGTTGTAAATGTACCTTGTGTATTTATTGTGTAATTTGTAGTTGAGGCAATATTTGTAGTGATTTGAGTAGAATTGTCGGGAAAAGTCCAATTGTAGTTAAGTAAGCCTGGATAGCCATTTCCTTGAGGATGAGATGTATTTGTATATGTTATGTTAATTGGAGCGCAACCATTCAGAGATGAAGGTGTAAAACTTGCTATTGGAAGTTCTAATATGGTTATACCGTTGAAAACTTGCGTTGCAGCGCAACCAACATTATTAGTAGCTGTAAGTGTTATATTATAGTTTCCGGCTAATGGATAAGAGTATGTCGCTGGGTTTCCTGTAGTTGTTTGTCCATTCCCCATGTTATAACTAAATGTTCCAAAAGGATGAGAGGATGTTGAATTACTTGTTAAAGTAACGATACTATTTTTACAAATAGAATCGTTTGATAAACTAAAATCTGCTGTAGTTTGTGAAATATTAATTGTTTGTGTTGTGCTGTCTGCGCAACCTGTTGTATAATTATAAATTACTTGTTTTATTGCATAAGTTCCATAAGAGTTATAAATGAAACTTGAGTTTCCATTTCCGGCTAAATTTATTAATGAGTCGCTAATTATTGAATCTGTAGCTAATGCATCGTTCCATCTCCAAATCATTTTGACACTATCTGAAGTGTTGCCATACATTGAATTGTCAGTTACTGAAACAGTTACTGGTAGTGGTAAATTACAATATAATATTTGAGTGGGAGAGAATAATGATATTGGAGCTTTTATGTAAATTGCACTATCAATTTTAAGGGTATCTTTACAGCCCCTAAAAGTTACAATTAGTTGTGCATCAAAATATCCAGTATCAGTAGGGAATGAATATGTTGCATTTTGAGAGGTTGCAGTTCCTCCATCGCTAAATGACCAGTTATATGTTACTTCAGTAGGTAGGTGAGGAGTGCTAATTACGGATAAGTCTGTAAATGTAACAGGAGTTTTTGCACATTGAATTGTAGGAGAATATGTGAAATCTACTAAGTCAATAAAACCTATTTGAACATAATTCGGTTTAATTATTGTGTTAGAACAGCCTCCTTGTGTCGTTATTGAAAGCGAAATATTATATTGTCCTGAATTAAAACTATGTGCAGGAGGATTTTGACCATTAAAAGTTGAACCATCACCAAAATCCCATGCCCAACTCACAATTGGATCCGTTGATGAAGAATTGTCTGTAAAATTTATTAGTGCTGGACTACAACCATTAACTACAGGAGAACTAAAATCTGCATTTGGCGGAGTTGTTTGTATAATGTTTGACTGAGTAATTGTTTTAGAACATCCATAAATTCCAGTTGAAGTAATACTTACAGAGAAATTTCCATTTGTATTGTAAATGTGGGCTGGAGGATTTGGTCCATTAAATGTTGAGCCGTCACCAAAATTCCACTGAAAATTTGAGCCGTTCAAGGAAGTATTTGTGAAATTTACTGTTAAAGGAGCGCAGCCAGAAGTAGGATTTGCTGTAAAAGTTGGATTAGGAAGTGGAACAATTACAATTTGTTTAGTTAAAGTTCCTGTGCAACCTGATGTTGTATTTTGAGAGGTAAGAGAAATAGTGTAAGTTCCAGGTGTATTATAAGTAAATGTAGGATTTTGAGAAGTTGAAGTTGTTCCATTGCCATTATTCCAATTCCAAGCATTAACGCCAATTGTAGAATTATCCGAAGCTGAAATACTACTTCCTACACATGCTGAATCTTGTGCAGTAAATGCTGTTGTAAAAGTTGAAATTGTAAGTGAATTACTGAAAGAATTATGGCATCCAGTTGTTGTGTTTGTAACATTTAAATTCACATTAAATATGCCTGTTGTTGAATATGAAATCGCTGGAGGATTTTGCAATGTTGAGGACTGTGTATTACCAAAATTCCAAGCATAAATAAAATTAGCGCCTACTGATGATTGATTCGTGAATGTAACATTTGAAGGTAGTGTGCATCCATTATTGGTAATTAAAAATTGAGAAACAGGATTTGGGTTAACAGTAATATAGTTAATTTTTACTTCAGAATCTGCTAAATTATTTTGATCTGTTACTACTAAAGTAATGGTAAAAGTACCGGTTGAAGTGAAAGTATGTGAAGTGTTTTGTGTTGTTGCTGAATTTCCATCACCAAAATTCCAATTGTAGCTCGTGATTGGAGAAGATCCAGCAATACTTGTGTTAGTAAATGTTACACTTTCGCCTAAACAAATTGAAAGTGGTGTAGCAGTAAATTGAGCTGTAGGAGCTTGAGCAAAGCTAATTAAAATTATAAATTGTGTAAAGAATAATACTAGAAATTTGTGCATGTACATATAATTTAACTTGTAAGTTAGTAAATTATAGTTTAAATACAGTTTTAATCAAGTAGAATCTACGAGTGAATTACCAAATTGGGTTTCAAAGTTATAATTAAATATTAATTTGCCATTTCGCTCATGAATTTTATGCGCATTAATCTTAATTCTTCTTCAGAATAGTCTCCATCAAATTCGTGATAGGCAGCTGTTAAATCATCTGATTCAGCTTCAGTGAAGTAATCATAAATTTCATCTTGATTTTCAGAGTCTAAAATATCTTCGATATAATAATTAATATTCACTCTTGTGCCCGAAGATACAATGGCTTCAATTTCTTCAATAACTTCTTCATATGATTTCCCCAAAGCTCTACCAATGTCTTCAAGAGGCAATTTGCGATCTATATTTTGGATCAATTGAACCTTTAAACCTGATTTATTGACTAATGATTTAACAATTAAGTCTTGTGGTCGCTCTATTTCGTTTACTTCCACGTAGTTAGCTATTAATGCAATAAATGGCTCTCCGTACCTTGCCGCTTTACCATTTCCAACTCCCTGAATGTTTGTTAATTCATCGATTGTAATAGGATATTGAAAGCACATGTCAATCAAAGAAGGTTCCTGGAAAATTACAAATGGAGGAATGTTTTTTTGTTTTGAGATTGACTTTCTTAAATCAACCAACATATTATATAACGCTTCATCATGAGCACCTCCTTTATTTCCTGCGCTAATAATAGCTTCTGCATCATCCGAAACAGAAAAATCATGTTCTTTAACAAGGGTAAATGAAGTTGGATTTTGAATAAACTCTTTTCCCTTATCTGTTAATTTTAAAATACCATATGATTCAATGTCTTTTGAAATTAAACCAAATACGAGAACTTGCCTAATTAATGCATTCCAAAATGCTTCGTCTTTATTTTTGCCTTTACCGAAGTTTGGAAGTTGATCGTGTTTGTAGTTTTTGATGTCAGCAGTTAAATTACCTGCTAAATATGCACAATAATGTTTGCCTTTTTGCATTTCTTGCAATTCTAAAACAGCATCCAAAAACATTTTAACATATTCTTTTCCTTCAGTTTTTTCTTTAGGATGTTTGCAGTTATCACAATATTCATTACATTTTTTATCATCAAAATCTTCTCCGAAATAATGCAAAATGAATTTTCTACGACAAACGGATGTTTCAGCAAAAGAAACCATTTCATTTAATAATTGCTTTCCAATTTCTTGTTCAGCAACTGGTTTTCCTTGAAGAAATTTCTCTAATTTTTCTATGTCTTTGTAGTTGTAGAATACCAAGCATTCACCTTCTCCGCCATCTCTTCCAGCTCGTCCTGTTTCTTGATAATAACTTTCTAACGATTTTGGGATATCATGGTGAACCACAAAACGGACATCTGGTTTGTCGATTCCCATTCCAAAAGCAATCGTAGCTACAATTACAGAGGTTTCTTCCATCAAAAACATATCTTGATGCTTCGCTCTGGTGTTAGCGTCTAAACCTGCGTGGTATGGTAATGCATTTATTCCATTAACTTGAAGTAATTCAGCAATTTCCTCTACTTTTTTACGGCTAAGGCAATAGACAATTCCACTTTTATTTTTTTTGGATTTGATGTAGCGAATAATTTCTTTTTCAACATCTTTTTTTGGACGTATTTCGTAATATAAATTATCTCTGTTAAAAGAGGATTTATAAACGGTTGCATCCAACATATTTAAGTTTTTCTGAATGTCGTATTGGACTTTTGGAGTTGCAGTAGCAGTTAAAGCTATCACAGGTACATCTTGTATTTTTTCGAATATTTCTCTTAATCGGCGATATTCAGGTCTGAAATCGTGGCCCCATTCAGATATACAGTGAGCTTCATCAATTGCAAAGAAGGAAACATTAACAGAGGTTAAGAAGGTAATATTTTCGGCTTTAGTTAATGATTCAGGTGCTACAAATAATAATTTGGTAATTCCACTTTGCACATCTTGTTTTACTTTATTTATCTCTCCTTTTGTCAAAGATGAGTTTAAAAAATGAGCTACAGCTTCGTTATTGCTTACACTTCTAATAGAGTCAACTTGATTCTTCATTAAGGCAATTAATGGCGAAACAACGATAGCAGTTCCTTCTAATAATAAAGCGGGTAATTGGTAACACATTGATTTTCCGCCTCCTGTAGGCATGATGACGAAGGTGTTATTACCGTCTAATACATTTGTAATTATATCTTCTTGATTTCCTTTGAAACTGTCAAAACCGAAAAATTTTCGTAATGCAATCTTTAAATCATCCTTAGCCATTTACCTGTATATTAATTACTTAACCGAGTCTCCGATCTATAGTACCACGAAGTTACAAAAAAAACGGCCTTTTTGAAAATAAAACAGTGGTTAATTTAAATCAAAATTTTTCATAAAATATGAAATTAAAATATAAATGCTTTAATACATTTAATTTCGTTTGATTAACTTTGGCGCACCTATGGAAGAAGAAAAAAAAATGTCCTTTTTGGACCATTTAGAAGAGTTGCGATGGAGATTAGTTAAATCATCTATTGCAATTGTCATTTTTGCAATTTTGATTTGGTCCTACCAACAGTGGATTATGGACAATGTTTTTTTAGCAATGAGTAAATCTAATTTTATTAGTTTCCAATTGATGTGCAAATATTTAGGTGTTTGCGTAGGAGAGATTCCTGTAAAAATGCAAAGTACAACAGTTTCTGGTCAATTTTCTTATGCATTAATGATGAGTATGTTGGGTGGTGTTGTTTTTGCTTTTCCTTATGTTTTTTATCAATTATGGTCGTTTGTCAAACCAGGATTGAAGTTTAATGAAAAATCAGTTGCAAAAGGTATAGTGTTTTACGTTAGTTTGCTCTTTTTCTTAGGGATTTTATTTGGTTATTTCGTGGTAGCACCAATCTGTATACAATTCTTTGGGGCTTATCAAATTAGTAGTGAAATAGAGAATATCTTTACGATTAGCTCTTATATGAGTACAATTATCTCGACTGTTTTTTATTCGGGTTTACTGTTCTTACTTCCAGTTGTATCATATTTATTAGCAAAATTAGGAATCATTACAGCTGAATTTTTCAGAAAATATAGAAAGCATGCAATTGTTGGGATATTGATCTTAGCAGCAATTATTACACCACCTGATATGGTAAGTCAAATAATCGTATCTATTCCAATTATTCTTTTGTATGAAATTGGTATTATAGTTGCTGTGCGTGTTGAGAAAAATAAAAAGAATGAAATTTAATTCATTTTTCAAAAAAGGATGATTAATTTTATGTCGAATCAATTGTAAGCATGCTATTTAGAGTAACTTTTCTATTACTATTTATTGCCAATTTTTCTTTTGCTCAGCAAACGAAAGTATTTGGTGTGGTAAAAGATGCAGTTACGAATGAAGTACTTCCCTTTGTTACTGTTCGATTTCAAGATTCAAAAATTGGAACTGAGACGGATACAAATGGTTATTTTATAATAGAAACGTATTATGCAACAGACTCACTTATATTTGATTATTCTGGTTACAAACGAAAAGTAGTAAAAGTGATTTTGGATAAGCCGCAAGAAATCAATGTGAGTTTATCAATTAAAGTTGAAGAAATCGAAGAAGTAAAAATATTACCACCGGATGAATTTCCTTCGACAACTTTACATAAAAGGGTAATTGCAAATAAGCATATTAATAACAAAGAAAAATTGGATGCTTATGAATATGAATTGTATAGTAAAGTTCAATTAGATATTGACAATGTAGGAGGTAATGTCTTAGATAAAACGATGATTGAAAAATTTGATGTATTGTCTGAATACATTGATTCTTCCAATCAAAAACCATTTCTTCCAGCTCTATTAAGTGAGTCTATTTCTCATTTTTTTTATAAAACGAATCCCAAAAAAAAACGGGAGATTATGTCAGCGACCTATATCTCAGGAGTCACATCTTTACAGTTAAATCAATTTTTGGGTGATATGTACGTTGATATCAATGTATATGATAACTCAATAAAATTATTTAATCAATCCTTTATTAGTCCTTTAGCCAATTATGCTCGGACTTTTTATCGGTTTTATTTAGAAGATTCTTCTTTCATCGATAATAAATGGTGTTACAAGTTAACTTTTAAACCCAAAAGATCATCTGATTTAACTTTTCAAGGTGTGATGTGGATTCATGATACAACCTATGCTGTAAAATCGATTGAAGCAAAAATTTCTCCAGGAGCAAACATGAATTTCGTTCAGGATTTTTATTTTGAACAGAAATATGATCAAGTTGCTCCAGAGGTATGGATGTTAGTTTATGAAAGAATGTTAGCAGATATTCAAGTTTCAAAGAAATCTGGTTTAAATGGTTTGATAGGTCGTAAGACAGCATCACGAAAAAATTATGTGATCAACAAACCAAAGGATGATGAATACTATAAAAGTGATTTTACAGTAGAAATTCTTGATAGTGCTAAAACTAGAAGTGAAGAATATTGGAATCAACATCGACATATTCCATTGTCAACTCAAGAAAATGGAATAAACGAAATGATTGACACATTGAATAATTTGCCACTTTTTAAAACGATGAAAAAATTAACGTATTTTGCTTCTACAAGTTATTATCCTCTTGGTAAGATTGAAATAGGTAAAGCGAGTGGTTTGTATAGTCGAAATCCAATTGAACAGAATCGATTTGCTTTAGCCATTCGAACTTCAAATAATTTTTCGAAACGTTTGGAAATAGGGGGGCGAATTGCATATGGAACGCTTGACGAACGTTTTAAATACGGAGCTTCTGTTCGATATAACGTAACTCCTAAAAAAAGAGGAATGATTACCGCTTTTTATAGTTATGATATTGAACAAATTGGTCAATCTCCAACTGCTACATCGGTTGGTTCAACGTTTGGAACCTTATTTAGAACTGGACCGTTAAATAAATTGACTTTTGTTGAGCGAGTTGGTATTAATATTGAAAAAGATATTAAAAAGGATATAGTTATTTATTGTGGATTCGAGCGTAAAGATTTTGTGCCTCTAGGTTTAGCGAATTACATTAAATTTAATACAGTAAATAATACGTACGATACAATTCATAAAATCACAACATCTGAGTTTACCGCTCGTTTTAGATGGACCAAAGATGAGGAATTTATTGCAGGTGCGTTTGATCGTTCTACACTTCGTTCAAGATATCCAATTTTTGCTATTCAAGGTATTTTTGGAGTGAAAGGTTTATTTGGAGGTAATTATAACTATCAAAAAATTGAATTCCGAATGGACCATAAAGCTAAAATCGGAATATTTGGGCGCATGAATTATGGAATAAATTGTGGTAATGTCTTCGGAACAGCGGCTTATCCATTCTTGAAGGTTCATGAAGGAAATCAATCTTATTGGTTGTTGACCTCTACTTTTAACATGTTGAATTATTTTGAATTTATCTCAGATCGATATGTAGGTGGTTATGTTGAAAATCATTGGGGAGGTCTATTTTTTGATGCTTTACCACTTGTGAAAGAATTGAAAATAAGAGTTGTATCAACTGGGCGTATTACTTATGGTTCTATTTCCTCAAGACATAATGTTGAAATGGAAATTCCAAAGTTTACGAAGAGTTTTGGAAATGTACCTTACGCCGAATGTAGTGTCGGTTTAGAGAATATTTTAAAAGTAATTCGAATTGATGTTTTTTGGAGATTAACACATCTTGATCCAGGAATGAACCCAATCGGAATAAGAGGAAGAGCTGCATTCAATTTTTAGAAATCGATTCAATAATATTCAAATGAAATTACATACTGATAATATTCAAAAAACTTATAAAGGACGCCAAGTTGTTAAAGGAGTTACAGTTGAAGTGAATCAAGGTGAAATAGTTGGTTTGTTAGGACCAAATGGAGCGGGAAAAACAACTTCCTTTTACATGATGGTTGGATTAGTAAAGCCTGATTCAGGGCGAGTTTTTTTAGATGATTTAGATATCACAAATTACCCAATGTATAAACGAGCGCAATTAGGAATTGGCTATCTACCACAAGAGGTATCTGTTTTTCGAAAATTAAGCGTTGAAGATAATGTATTGTCTATACTTGAGATGTCTGATTTAAATAAGATTGAACGTAAGGAACGCTTAGAGCAATTATTAGAGGAATTTAGTTTAACGCATGTTCGAAAAAATTTAGGGCATTCTCTTTCTGGTGGAGAAAAAAGAAGAACTGAAATTGCTAGAGCGTTGGCGACTAATCCGAAGTTTGTATTATTAGATGAACCCTTTGCAGGAGTAGATCCTATTGCTGTTGAAGATATTCAAAGTATTGTTGCTGATTTAGTAAAGAAAAACATTGGAATTTTAATTACAGATCACAATGTACAAGAAACGTTATCTATAACAAATCGAGCCTATTTATTGTTTGAAGGAAATATTTTAAAGCAAGGTACCGCTGAAGAATTAGCTTCTGATGAGCAAGTTAGGAAAGTGTATTTAGGTCAGAATTTCGAGTTACGTAAAAAATAAAGCACTAAAAAAGGCGTCTGATAAAAATCAAGACGCCTTTTTTGAAAATTTAATTGTAATTATTTAGACGCTAAATCAGAGTTTTCAACTTGATTAACGCTTCCATAAGCATCACAATGTCCTCCTTTTGAAGATCCGCAAGATGCAACGATAGTTGCTAATGCAATTCCTGCAATTGTTAAGGCCAAAAATCTTTTCATTTGTTGTTGGTTTAAAAAATTAATATTAAGGCTTTTCTTTGTTTGTTGTAACAAAAATATAATAAAAAAAATAATAAACATAAATTATTTTCAAAAATTTCTACTTTTTTTATTTAAAATACGTTATTTTACAGACCGTTATATTCTCATGCGCTTATTATTGTTGACTTTTATTGTATTTTGCAGTTCGATTGTTTTTGGACAAAAAAAATATTCGTTGACATTTTCCAATGCTGAATATTCATCGATTAAAAAAAACTACACATCTACATTTAAGGATAGTTTAGAGGCAAAAAGGTATTTACGAGAATTTCAACTTTATGCAATTAAACAAGGTTTTTTAACTTCATCGATCGATACGATTAAATATCTACCAAATGAATTAGTCGCTTCTTTTTATAAAGGTCCGAAATTCGGTAAGGCTTTTTTGAAAATAGAAAGTTCTGAAATTTATTTCTTTAAAAAGTATATGCGTATTAATGAAAAATTAATTACAAATATGCCGTTTTCTTCAATCCAGTTGTCTACACTATTAAGAAAAATGCAAGATGTACTTGAGAATGAAGGTTATCCGTTTGCGAAAGTGTTTTTAGATTCTATATCTATTTCAGATGAAGACCTTCATGCAACTATTCGTGTGCAAAAAAATCAATATTACAAATGGAATGCGATTCATGTAAAAGGGGATAGCGCCGTTTCTAAAGTTGCTTTGATGAATATCATTCGAATTAAACCAGGTGAAAAGTATTCGCAGGAGGAGTTACGGTTAATTTCTAAACGAATTAAACAAGTCAACTATTTAAAGGAGATTAAACAACACGAAATCTTATTTACAAATGATGGAGCAGAATTGTATTTGTATGTGAAATCAAACGCTGTGAGTTCAGTTAATGGAGCTATCGGACTTCAGCCTAATCCAGTTACAAATAAAGTTAATCTAACTGGCGATATCGCTTTGAAGCTGTTAAATGTAATTCGAAAAGGTGAATTGTTGGAATTTAACTGGAAAAGCATTCAGGCACAAACACAATCGATGAAAGCACATGTTAATTATCCATTTATTTTAAAATCTCCTTTTGGAGTAGATGCTTTATTTTCCTTATATAAAAGGGATTCTTCCTATTTGGAAACAAAAGCAAATTTCGGTGTTCAATATTTTTTAAAAGGAGGAAATTATTTCAAAGTGTTCTATCAAAATGATGCTTCAAGTGTTTTATCTGGAGCAAAAAACAATCCTTCGTTTTCAAATCTAAATTCTGTTCAAACGAATAGTTATGGTTTAGCTATTTTGAAAAAGCAAGTCGATTATCTACCGAATCCTTCTAAAGGGATTATTTTTAATACGGAGATTGCTATTGGAAATCGAAAATCTCTTTCGAAGATTGATTCTACACAAATAAAATCTACTACTTATCGAGCGGATTTAAATCTTGAATTTTTTATCCCTTTACATAAACGTCATATTCTAAGAATTGCAAACCAAACCTCTTGTTATTATGCGCCGAGTATTTTCCAAAATGAAGTATTTCGATTTGGCGGTTTAACACTTCAAAGGGGATTTAACGAAGAAGAATTATATGCTACAACAAAATCTACGATGAGTATTGAATATCGTTATTTAGTTGATCAAAACTCAAGAGTATTTGCTTTCTTTGATCAAAGTTGGTATGAAAACAATACTGTAAAATATTTCAACGATAAACCTTTTGGTTTTGGTTTTGGATTCTCTTTTGGAACCAATCTTGGGATTTTCTCAATTTCGTATGCTCAAGGAAAACAATTCAATAATCCTATTTTAATTAAAAATGGAAAAGTACATTTTGGGTATGTGGCTTATTTTTGAGATTTCATTTTTCCTATTCCAACTTCTAAACCTAGCCCCAACCAAGCATATTTAGAAAATTGCTTCCAACAAGAATAGATGTTTGTTCCTAAACTTAATTTCAAAGAAATGTTTGATTTCTCATTTCGTTCCCAGGTGTGTTTGTAGTAGATTGAAGAGTTAACTGTAGTAAATCTATGTGGTTTTAAAAAGAAATTTTCAGTTGAGTTATGAATTTTTGTTCCTTCTTCGTAAAAATTTGGATCATTCCATTGGGGGAGATCATATTGTTTTGGCTCGTTTTTTGAAACTGATGATGTCCTATATTTTGAACTATTTAGCTGAAATAGGTAAAATTCAATTTGTCCTCCTATAAAACCTGAAAATTTTAAATTTGAAAATATTTTATAATTATAGTTAGTGTTAAACCCAAAATCATATGAGTTACAAATCAAATCAGCAGGATCTTTTAATTTAGCTTGCGTTATTGTTATTATTGAATTGTGTTCCAATCCATAAATTTGAGACTGATAGTGATTAATGTAGTCCATAAAATCTACTATAATTAATTTAGAATTTCTAAACGATAGCCCAAATTTAAATGTGCTTCTGTTGAGTTTTAATGTTTTAAATGTAAAGTACAATGACCAAGATTTACTCTGCATTTTATTTTTATCAACAGAATAGGTTGTTGTGGAATTACTAATATAATTCTGATGTTCGTTATAAATACTATAATTATAGCTGTATCCAAATTCAAATCGCTTGTTTTGCGAGAAAGAATTTATAGAAGCTAAAAATGCGATAATTAGGATTAGTGTTTTTTGCATTGAATTAGATTTTAAAGGTTGACGTTTAAGGAAGAAAAAAGGTTGGGAATTCTTATTACACCTTTTTCTGCATTGAAGCCTTGATATCCTTCATGAATTCAGAAGCATATACAAAATTAATGATCTCTGGATTTTCTGTTTGAATGATTGATTTTTTGTCACCACTCCACCAATTTTGACCTTTATAGATAAAAATGATATTATCTCCAATTTCAATCACAGAATTCATGTCATGCGAGATTACAACTGTCGTAATATTGAATTCATAGGTGATTTCACGAATCAAATTGTCAATAACGATTGAAGTCATTGGATCTAAGCCTGAGTTAGGTTCATCACAAAATAAATATTTTGGTTGCATTGAAATAGCTCGAGCAATCGCAATACGCTTTTGCATACCACCACTACATTCTGCAGGCAATAATTTGTTTTTACCTAATAGATTAACTCTATCCAAACAAAAATCTGCTCGATGTTGCATCTCTTTTTTTGTCATTTTGGTAAACATTGTAAGAGGGAACATAACGTTTTGTTCAACTGTCATCGAATCAAAAAGAGCGGAACCTTGAAACAACATCCCAATTTCTTTCCTGATTTCACGTCGATCATGATTTTCCATCGCTGAGAAATCTCTACCGTCATATAACACACTTCCGCTATCAACCTCGTGTAAACCTACGATGCATTTAGCTAGAACAGATTTACCTTGTCCAGATTGACCAATAATCATATTGACTTTTCCTGTCTCAAATTTCGTTGAAACATTGTCCAGAACTTGATTACTAGCAAAAGATTTATTAACGTTTACAACTTCAATCATTACAACAACATCATTTGAGTTAAAAAGAAGTTGCAAATTAATATCACAACACTACTAATTACAACCGCTTGTGTAGACGATTTACCTACATCCAACGCTCCACCTTTAGTGTAGTAACCATAGAATGAAGAAACGGTAACAATAACAAAACCGAAAACGATTGATTTTACTAGAGCATAACCAATATCACCTGTTAAGAAGAATGATCTTAATCCGAAAATGTAGGTTTCAGTATTTGATAAATTTGCCATTAATAACGATAACCAACCTCCAACAAGACTTAGGCCGATGGAAAAGATTAACATGATTGGAAAAAATAAAATAGCACCAATTATTTTAGGTAAAACCAAATAATTTAACGAATTAACCCCCATTATTTCTAAAGCATCTATTTGTTCGGTAACGCGCATAGTTCCTATTTCTGAAGCTACGTTTGAGCCAATTTTACCTGCTAGAATCAAGGAAATAATTGTTGGAGAAAATTCTAAAATGGTACTAGATCTTGTAATGTAACCGATTGTATATTCAGGTAAAAGGGGAGAAGTCATGTTTGCCGCTGTTTGTAAGGCGATTACACCACCCATAAACGTTGATAAAAGCGCAACAATTGGAATAGAATTAATTCCAATATTTTGTACTTCTTGAAACAAACGACGACGAAATATTTTCATCTTTTCAGGTCGTGTAAAAACCACCTTTAGCATTAAAAAATATTTCCCTATGTTACTTAGTATTTTCATTCTGAGTG
>CANGHX010000023.1 GCA_947453715.1 Flavobacteriales bacterium
CAAAAACGATTCTCTATTGAAGGTGGAGAAGCGTTGATTCCAGCTTTAGATACATTGGTAAATAAAGGTTCTGAGTTAGGAGTTGAATATTTTGTAATGGGAATGGCTCACCGTGGTCGTTTAAATACATTGACAAATATTTTCCAAAAAAGACCGAAAGATATTTTCTCTGAGTTTGAAGGAAAAGAATTTGATGCAGATCACGTATTTGATGGTGATGTTAAATATCACCAAGGATATACTTCTCAAGTTACTTTAGCAAATGGTAAAACTGTTGGTTTAACGTTAGCACCAAATCCATCTCACTTAGAGGCTGTAGATCCAGTTGTTCAAGGAATTGCAAGAGCTAAAATTGATCAAACGTACAAATCGGAAGATAAAGTTTGTCCAGTGATGATTCACGGAGATGCTGCAGTTGCTGGTCAAGGAATTGTGTACGAAGTAATTCAAATGGCGCAATTAGATAGTTTTAGAGCAGGTGGTACAATTCACATTGTAGTGAATAACCAGGTTGGATTTACAACAAACTATTTAGATGCTCGTTCTTCCACTTATTGTACAGATGTAGCGAAAACTACATTATGTCCAGTTTTCCATGTGAATGGTGATGATGTTGAAGCTGTAACGCAAGCAATTGAAATCGCGATGGAATACCGTCAAGAGTTCAATAGAGATATTTTTATCGATTTATTATGTTACCGTAAATTCGGTCATAATGAAGGTGATGAGCCAAAATTCACGCAACCAAGTTTGTACAATTTGATTGCAAAACACCCAAATCCAAAAGATATCTATTTTGATCAATTAATTGCTGAAAACGTTATTTCTAAAGAAGTTGCAGTAAAATTAGAGGAAGATTACAATGCTCATTTAGATGCGGAGTATGAAATTTCTCGTCAAAATGAAAAAGCGATTGTTTATGATTTCTTAAGTTCAACTTGGGAAGGATTTAGATATGGTTCAGCTGTAGATTTCGAAAAATCACCTGAAACTGGTGTAAATAAAGCGAAATTATTAGAGCTTGGTACAAAATTAGCGACGCTTCCAGAAGGGAAAAAATACTTCCGTAAGATTTCTAAAATCTTTGAAGATCGTTTGAATGCTATCAAAGAAGATAAATTAGATTGGGGATCAGCTGAAATGTTAGCTTATGCAACATTATTAGAAGAAGGAAGATCTGTTCGTTTATCAGGACAAGATGTTGAACGTGGAACTTTCTCTCACCGTCATGCTGTTGTAAAAACAGAAGATACTGAGGAAGAAATCATCACGTTGAATTTATTAAAAGAAGAACAAGGAACATTCTCAGTATACAATTCATTATTGTCTGAATATGGTGTTTTAGGTTTTGAATATGGTTATTCATTAGCAACTCCTAAAGGATTAACAATTTGGGAAGCACAATTTGGAGATTTCTTCAACGGTGCTCAAACAATGGTGGATCAATTTATTACAGCTGGAGAAGACAAATGGTCAACTCAAAGTGGTTTAGTAATGTTATTGCCTCACGGTTATGAAGGACAAGGAGCTGAACATTCAAGTGCACGAATGGAACGTTTCTTAATTCAATGTGCTGATGAGAATATTCAAGTTGTGAATACTTCAACTCCTGCAAATCACTTCCACTTGTTGAGAAGACAATTGGTAAGAGATTTCAGAAAACCATTGGTTGTTTTTTCTCCGAAAATGTTGTTAAGACATCCTGATGCAGTATCAACTTTAGACCAAATGGCAACTGGTTCTTTCCAAGAAGTAATCGACGATGCAGCTGCTAAAGTTGAAAATACAGATGCTGTTGTTTTCTGTTCAGGTAAATTCTACTATGAGATGAAAATCAAAGCGGCTGAATTAGGAGTAGAGAATATGGCATTTGTTCGTGTTGAACAATTATATCCAATTCCTCAAACTCAAATAGAAGCAGTTATAGCGAAATATAAAAATGCATCAACTATTATCTGGGCTCAAGAAGAACCGGCAAATATGGGAGCATGGACGCACATTGCAATGAACTTAAGACACATTCCTTTTGTTGGAATTACACGTAACGCAGCAGCAGCAGCAGCTGAAGGTTCATCTCAATTGCACAAAAAACGTTTGAAGCAATTATTTGATAATTTATTCAAATACGCTTCAGTTAAAGCATAACTTCGATACGATTTTTAGAAACATTTAGTTTCTGAAAATCTACTCAGTCTGCTTTAATATATACTCATTAATAGAGAGTAAAATAAAAAAATGGATCTCAACTTCTTCCCCCTTTGGAGGGGGATTGAGGGGGAGGATAAGATTAAAAACTTAAAAAATAGATACTATGTCAGTATTAGAAATGAAAGTTCCAAGTCCAGGTGAGTCTATTTCAGAAGTAGAAATTGCTCAATGGTTAGTGTCAGATGGTGATTATGTAGAAAAAGACCAAGCAATTGCAGAGGTTGATTCTGATAAAGCAACATTAGAGTTACCAGCAGAAGAAAGTGGTATTATCACGTTAAAAGCTGCTGAAGGTGACGCTGTAAAAGTAGGAGCAGTAGTTTGTTTGATTGATACTTCAGCTGAACGTCCTGCAGGAAGTGCTCCTGTAGCGGCAAAAGTAGAAGAAAAAGCAGCACCTGTTGCAGAAAAAGCTCCTGTAGCTGCTGCAGCACCGAGTCCAAATCCAGTTAATGAAAAAGCAAATTACGCTTCAGGAACACCTTCTGTAGCTGCTGCGAAAATCATGGCTGAAAATGGAGTTCCTGCAAATAAAGTTCAAGCTTCAGGTAGAGATGGAAGAATCACAAAACAAGACGTGCTAGCTGCGTTGAGTGGAGGTTTCTCTGCAGATGCTGTTCAAGGTTGGGGTGGTACACGTGAGCAAAGTCGTGAAAAAATGTCAATGATGCGTCGTAAAATTGCTGAGCGTTTAGTTTCAGTGAAAAACGATACAGCAATGTTGACTACTTTCAACGAGGTTGATATGAAACCAATCATGGATTTAAGATCAAAATACAAAGATGCTTTCGCGAAACACCATGATGTGAATTTAGGATTTATGTCTTTCTTTACAAAAGCAGTAACAGAAGCATTAAATATTTTCCCTGCAGTTAACGGTATGATTGACGGAAACGAAATCGTTTACCATAATTATGCAGACATAGGAGTAGCAGTTTCTTCTCCAAAAGGATTAATGGTACCAGTTGTTCGTAATGCTGAACAAATGTCTTTAGCTGAAATCGAAAAAGAAATCAAAAGATTAGCGATTAAAGCAAGAGATGGTAAAATTACTCCAGATGAAATGACAGGTGGAACATTTACAATCACTAATGGTGGTGTATTTGGTTCTATGTTGTCTACACCAATTATCAATCCTCCACAATCTGCAATTTTAGGAATGCACAACATCGTTGAGCGTCCAGTTGCAATAAATGGAAAAGTGGAGATTCGTCCAATTATGTATTTAGCGTTATCATACGATCACAGAATCATTGATGGTAAAGAATCTGTTGGATTTTTGGTGAAAGTAAAAGAAATGTTAGAAAATCCAGAAAGAATGTTGTTTGGAGCGAAAGATCCTCACGCAGTTTTATTAGGATTGTAAGAAATAAGAATTTAATTTTTAAAGGCTGTTCAGTTTTGGACAGTCTTTTTTTTTTGAAGCAAAATATATAATTAATAATAATAAAGTTTCTCCCTTTGAGGGGAGATTAAGAGGGGTGATATTATTAGTTTCATCTGAATAATATATTCAAATTGAGATTGTAGTTTATCACCCTCCTTTATCCTCCCTCAAAGGGAGGAAGATTTAAATTTTCATTATTACTCAGTGCACAAAGGAAAAAGCATAGTATCAGTTACAAACTATTTTCGAAAATTCGAACGTGATGTATCTACTGTTAGAAGACCTGAAAAATTCACTTTTCCTTTTTACTATTCTCCTGACGAATTAAGTGTTCAAGCTGCTAAAGATCTTCAGACTTTTTTATTAGAACATGATGAGTGGAATAAAGAATTCTGGTCAGAAAATGGAGGTAAAATGTTTGGGGTTTTAGTTGTTGAAAATGAAAACAATGAAATTGGTTATTTGTCAGCTTTTTCTGGGAGATTATTTGGTCAAAATATACTTTCTTTTTTCGTTCCTCCAATTTATGATATTTTGGATGAAAATTGTTTTTATCACAAAGGTGAAGAAGTATTAAATCAATTGACTAAACAAATTGTAGAATTAGAAAATTCAGAAGAATTAACAAATCTAACAGCTTTTAATCTAAATGAAACAGAACGTTCAGAAGAAGAAATTTCCAGCTTTAAATTACAACTAAACGCCTCTAAAAAAAGAAGAGATGAATTGAGATCTTCCAGTTCTTTTGATGAAGGACAATTGATTAAAGAAAGTCAGCGAGAGAGATACCAATTGAAAGAGTTGTCGAATCAATGGAAAAAGAAACTTTCCGATATAAAAGTTCAACTAGATGAATATCAAGAACAAATTTCAACATTAAAAAATCAACGAAGAATTCTTTCAGCTCAATTGCAAGAAAAATTGTTTCAAGAATATAGAATTCTGAATTCAAAAAGAGATTATAAAGATTTAATAGAACTATTTTCAAATAAATCAGACGGAATTCCTCCATCTGGCGCTGGAGATTGTGCTGCTACTAAATTATTACAGTTTGCTTTTCAAAATAATTTGAAGCCTGTTTCTATGGCTGAGTTTTGGTGGGGAGCTTCTCCTAAATCTGAAGTTAGAGTCCATGAAAATTATTATCCAGCTTGTAAAAGCAAATGTGAACCGATTTTGAATTTTATGTTGGAAGGAATCGAAATGGAAGAAAATCCATTGTTGAATCCAAAAAATGAAGTCACTGAATTAGAAATTATCTATGAAGATGATTTTTTGCTTGTAGTGAACAAACCAGCGAATTTTCTGTCAGTTCCAGGTAAATCAAAGTTAAAATCTGTTTACGACATTATAAAAGCCAATTATCCTCTAGCTGATGGTCCATTGATTGTTCATCGTTTGGATATGGCAACTTCTGGTTTGTTGTTAGTCGCAAAAACATTAGCCATTTATCATGATTTACAAAGTCAATTTGTAAAAAGAACAATTCAAAAAAGGTACGTCGCATTGTTGAATGGTAGAATCGAACAAAACGAAGGAATTATTGATTTACCAATCCGACCTGACATCGAAGATCGCCCAAGACAATTGGTTTGTTTTGAGCATGGTAAAAAAGCTACAACAAAATTTGAAGTAATTGAGCAAAAAGAAAACAAGACGCTCATCTACTTTTATCCAATAACAGGCCGGACACATCAATTGCGTGTTCATTCTGCGCATCATTTAGGTTTGAATGCTCCAATAGTTGGTGATGAATTGTATGGCTCATCTTCATCAAGATTGCATTTACATGCCGAAAGTTTAGAATTCGAACATCCCATTTCCAAAAAAAGAATCAAACTAAAATCAGAAGTTCGATTCGAGTGAATATTTATTTTAAGCGCTATTTCATCTCTTAAAGCTTAAATTTCCTACATTTGTAGTAATTGGAAACTCCAACAAATAAAAGATTAATGAAGATTTTTAATAGTTTAGAAGAACTAGGTCATATAACAAATCCAGTGATTACAATTGGATCGTTTGACGGCGTTCACCTAGGTCATCAAAAAATATTAAAAAAATTAAGAGAAGAAGCGGACAAAATTAATGGTGAAACAGTTTTGTTTACCTTTAAAGTTCATCCGAAGATGGTTTTATTTCCAGATTCTCATGGTATAAAATTAATTCAAGATCAAAAAGAAAAGAATTTAAAACTTTCTGAATATCAATTAGATAATTTGATATTGTTTCCGTTTACAAAAGAGTTTTCTAATTTATCAGCTTATCAATTTGTCAAAGAGATTTTAGTTGATAAAATAGGAGTAAAGAAGATTGTAATTGGTTACGATCATCAATTTGGTAATAATCGAGAAGGAAACATTGACTTTTTAAAATCAGTTTCGAATGAATTTGGATTTGAAGTCATTGAGATATCTGCAGAAGAAATTGATGAAGTAAATATCAGTTCAACGAAAATCAGACAGGCAATTTTAGCTGGAGATATAAAAACAGCTAATTCGTATTTGAATGATTCGTATGGTTTGGTAGGCATGGTTGTAAAAGGACAACAATTAGGCAGAAAAATTGGATTTCCAACGGCTAATATCCATGTGGAATTTCAAGATAAATTAATTCCAGGAAATGGCGTGTATTTTGTAGAGGTAATTGTTGAAGGGAGTTTGTTTTTCGGTATGTTAAATATTGGAGTTCGACCAACAATTGATGCAAATTTAGCAAGAACAATAGAAGTAAACATATTTGATTTTGATCAAGAAATTTATGGTCAAGAGATAAAAATTGAATTTATTTCAAAAGTGAGAGAAGAACAAAAATTTGAGTCCTTAGATAAATTAATTCAACAACTAAAAGATGATGAAGAATATTGCCGTTCTATTATTGCTGTTCGTAATTAATAACCTTTCTGCTCAAGAAAGTTATAAGATTTATAGTTGGGAGAGTGCTCAGAAATTAGGAAAAGATACTGTTTATGGAATTACTTTTGCTAAAACAAAATTCGATTCAATACCGGCAGATTTAATTAATTACACGAATTTAAGATACTTGGATTTAAGTAAACACAAGCTGACGTCACTTCCTTCTAATTTTTCGAATCTTAGTAAACTGGAGGTGTTAAACTTAGAGAAAAACAATTTTGATTTATTTCCATTACAAATTTGTGCATTAAAAAATTTAGATTCTTTAATCATAAATCGTAATGATTTTAGTACGTTTCCTGTTCAAATTGGGTATTTGAAAAATTTAGAATATTTAGATGTTTGGGCAACACCTATCATGTCTTTTCCTCCGGCTTTTGATGAATTGAAATCGCTAAAAAAAGTAGATGCAAGAGGAATTACGCACGGTAAAAATTTTCAAGAAGGAATAAAAGAACGTATGCCTTGGGTGCATTTTATCTTTGACTTACCTTGTAACTGCGCTGATTGAATAGCTGCGACCAACTAATTACCACATAATGATTTTAAAAATTAAGTATATATTTTTTCTAACGGTATTAATTACTTTTTCTTTTTCAGCAAGTAATCGAATCGGGCAACAACAAGAGGATGGAGAAATTTTAATAAATATTTTAAAATCGAAAGAAGGAATTATTGATTTAAATACTTCTTCAGATTCATTAGACTATTATTTTAACTCATTAAATCAGCAGTTATCAACGAAGAAAACCTATTTGGAATTATTCAAATTATTTAGTTCTACTATTTCAAAATTACAATCCGGTCATACGCAATTATTTCCTTCAAAAAATGCCTTTCGAGAATGGGTATATCAGCGAAAATCTTTACCTTTTGATTATGTTTTAGTGGGAAAAAAGCTATTTGTCAATGAAATAGTGAAAGAAGATGAAAAAATTGTAAATCTTGGCATTCCTAAGGAACTGATAAAGTCTATTCCGAAGAATTCTGAAATCATTGCAATTGATCATTTAACGGTTCCTGAAATGATGGAAAAGATAGGAGAGTATATTTCTTCTGATGAAAATGGAGTTGATTTTAAATATTTTCAAGCAGCACAATTATTTGAATTTTACAGGAATATTGCAACACAAGGAAAAGATTCAGTTGAGGTCATTTACTCTGAAAAAAAGGATACTTCTAGAATGTATTTCAAAACTGGAATTCCACCTGTGAAAACGATTAATAAACGTTTAAAAGAGTACATCGATTTACAAAAGAAAAATCAAAAAGACATTGGCAAATTTTCAATTATTAAAAACAAATACGCTTGTTTCAAATTTGTATCTTTTGCAGAATGTAGAGGTAAAAAATATGAGAAGTTTCTTAAAAAATCATTTGAAGAAATAAAGAAGAAGAAAATTGAAAAATTAATTGTTGATGTACGCGGAAATAACGGCGGACAAATGCAGTTTTCATTTTTGCGTTATATTTTAGGTTCTAATGTCTATCTCGGAAAATATCAAGTAAATAAACCATTTAAACGCTTTAAAAATAACCATATTTCAAAATTTAATGAGGAATATAGAAATTACAGAAAATTAAGTAGAAAGCATAAGAAGTATAAACGTAAATTTTCGGATTTTGAAGGTCAAATTAAAACTCTTAACATTGAAAATGAATTAATTTTTAAAGGGGATATTATTGTTATTACAGATGAAGGTTCATTTTCTGCAGCTTCAATTTTAGCATGCCATTTAAAAACCTTAGCAAATGCTAAAATTGTAGGTGAAACTGCTGGAGGAAGTTTTTATTGTGGAAATGCGGGTACTTTGCAAGTTAAATTACCTTACACTAACTTTAAAATGACTGTTAATCCAAATACCTTTTATTCTCAAATGGAACGAGTAGAAAATGCTCAATTGATAAAAACTCCGGATTTAATAATTCATCCAATTACTCCAAAGATGAATAAAAAAGATGATTGGTATATGAATAAAGCTTGTAAAGCATTTTAATAAATAAAGCGATGGAAGTATGAAAACCATCACTTTATTATTTTTGATTTATTTGATAAGGTGAATAAATCCTTGACCTTCAAATTGATTATTCATGGCGCCTTTTGCAGAATATTTGTAGAAATAAACACCATTTATACAATCTTCTCCTGTCTTATCTTTTCCATTCCAAGTTTGATTAGGTTTATCAATGGTGAAAATTTCATTTCCCCATCGATTTAATATTGTAATTTTTAACTCTGATATATTTTCTAATCTGAATTGATATTCATCATTAATTCCATCTCCATTTGGCGAAAACACATTTGTTGCAATTAATGATTCGGGTAATATCCCATGAATTTCTATAGTGGATGTATCATAACAATTGTTTGTATTTGTTGCGATTAAAGTAATAGTGTAGTCTCCAATTGTCAGGTAACTTGATGAAACACTTGATAAATCGGCTGTTGTTTGAGTTAACCCATTTCCAAAATTCCACATAAACGTAGTTGCGTTTTGACTTTCATTGGTGATTATTGCTTCAAAAGGAACTATTTCAGTTATTGGTGTAACCGTAAAAAGTGCTGTAGGTGATTGATTTATTGTGACTACTGCAGTATCTGTGTCATTACATCCATTTGCAGATGTTACTGTAAATGTATATTGACCTGAATTTAAAGGGGTAATTGTAGAGGATGTTTCGTTTGTACTCCATAAAAAAGTCGAATTTGGTTCATTTGAATTACCGACTAAATTTTGTGTATCATAATCACAAAATGTTAGATCTTGACCTGCATTTGCTTCAATTGTATCAAAAATAACTGTTATCGTATCTTGATTTAAGCAATAAGGAATAAATGAAATATCATCTAAAGCAAAATCATTTCCACCACCATCAATGTTTTGATTTTTGATTGAAATTATTGCAGTTGTATTAGATCCTGAATTCCATAAGTTATAAAATTGACTCCATTCGCATCCGAAAGTTGATGGAGAAAAAACAGATCCAATTTGAATATTATTGACGAAAAATTGCAAAATTGCAGGGTTTGATGTGTTTTCAACACTCGTTACCCAAGTTGAAAAATTGTAATTTGTATTTGGCTGAACTGCAATTGTTTGAGACCAGACAATTGTATTTGCTAAATCTGATCCATTTGCAATGTACATTTTTCCATTACCAGTTGTGTGATCTCCACAAAAGTTAAAATTATTGTGAACATTACTTGGAGAAGTTGACACTGCATACTGACCAGGATTTGAAAGTAAACCCCAAGTACCTCCCGTTCCAGGAATGTAATCAGTCGTAAAACCGGTTGCACCATTTTCAAATTTACCATTCACAACTAATTCATTTGTACCCATTTGAATTACTCCTTCAACTGAATACGTTCCCGAACTATTAACAGTTATAGAGGGAGTTGTTTGATTGTTCGACCAAGTGTAAACATCATAACCATTTGCTGCAGTTAAAACTAGATTTTGCCTTTGACAAACAACAGTATCATTTCCTAAAAATATGATTGGTTCATTTCCTGAACATTGAGAATAGAGTGATAGCGCAATTAGGTTGGTAGATAAAAATGCAATTATCTGTTTCATAGTTTTATAGTTTATCTTGCGAAATTACAAAATAAACTAAAACGTTTTAGTATTTTTTATTAAAAAACTAAATAATAATGTATAACTGTTGAATTTACTGTATTTTTCGTACAATCATTAAACCGTCTCGAATTGGCAATAATACATTTTCCACTCTTGGATCATTATGTAATTGAGCGTTAAAATCTTTTAATATTTTTGTATCAAGATCTGATTTTTCATATTCATTTACAACTTTTCCAGACCAAAGTACATTATCCGAAATGATATAGCCACCTTTTCGTACTTTGTCAAAAACTAGATCATAATAAGCAGCGTAATTTCGTTTATCTGCATCGATAAATACAATGTCAAATTCTTCGTTTAAGGTTGGAATCACGTCCATTCCATTTCCGATGATTTGTTGAATTTGATTTTTGAAAGGTGATTTTTGAATGTATTTATCGACCATTTCTTCTAATTCAGGATTGACATCCACTGTGATTAAACGGCCGTTTTCTGTTAATCCTTCTGCTAAACAAAGTGCGGAATAACCAGTGTACGTTCCTAATTCAAGAATTCGATTTGGTTGAATCATTTTTGAAAGCATACTTAAAACTCTCCCTTGATAATGTCCGCTCAACATTCTAGGATTTAAAACTTTAACGTTTGTTTCTCGATTTAATTCTTTTAGTAAATCTGATTCGATATCTGTGTGATCACATACGTAATCATCCAATTCTTGAGAAATGAATTCCATGTTCTTAATTAATGAAGAACAAAGGTACTAAATGAAAATTGAAAGATGTTATTTCGTTCTCAATTTGGCTAACAACTTGATTTTTTTCAAATCAGGAATAGAATTTTCTTTGATTCCTTGTTCAATCGAGCAAGTAACTAAATGATCACCTTCAGTTCCAATCATTAAATTGGTTTTCCCTTCCATTAATAATTCGATTGCATACGAACCCATTCGAGTTGCTATTATACGATCTAAAGCGGAAGGACTTCCACCGCGTTGGATGTGACCAAGTACAGAACAACGTAAATCGTAATCGGGTAGGAAAGGTTTAACTTTTTCCATTAATTCCAATGCGCCACCCCATTCGTCTCCTTCAGCAACCATGATGATTGAACCTCTACGACCTTTGTTTTGCGCTTTTATATCACGAACTAATTTTTCAATATCCATGTGTTTTTCAGGAATCAACACATTCTCAGCTCCAGAAGAAATGGCAGAATTTAAGGCAATAAAACCGGCATCTCTTCCCATTACTTCGATGAAAAAAATGCGGTGATGACTTGCTGCGGTATCTCTAATTTTATCAACGGCTTCTGTAACCGTGTTCAAAGCTGTATCATATCCGATTGTATGATCTGTTCCATAAATATCATTATCAATCGTTCCAGGGATTCCGATAATAGGAATATTCATTTCTTGGCCTAAATGATAAGCTCCGGTAAAAGATCCATCGCCACCAATGACAACTAATCCGTCAATGTTTTCAGATTTTAAGTAATCAATTGCTTTTAATCGTCCTTCCAATTCCATGAATTCTTTACAACGAGCTGTTCCTAAGATTGTTCCGCCACGATGAATGATATTGTCAACATCGGTGTATTCCATTTCATAACCTTTACGATCAATCATTCCCTGAAATCCATCATAGATACCAAAAGGTACGATAGAGTAGTGCAGGCATGTTTTTACAACTGCTCGAATACAAGCGTTCATTCCTGGTGAATCTCCTCCTGATGTGATTAATGCAATTTTTTTCATGTTGCTTTGATTGAACGAATAATGATTACTTGATTAAATGTACATTTAAAAATTGAAAAATTCAATATTAACTTTTTGATTTCAGAATCTTTTTGTAAAAATTTCATTTCTTTTTATGGAATATGTAGATTCGTTGCATCTAATGAATAGAATGTTTCAATTTAGACTTAAAAAATATCGTCAATGTTCAGATGAAGAACTGATTTTACTTTTCAAAGAGAAGCAAGATTCAGCGTTTATAGGAATTTTATACGAGCGTTACAGTCATTTGGTAATGGGGGTTGCATTGAAATATTTGAAGAATGTAGAAGAATCTCAAGACATCACTTCTAAAATTTTTGAAGAGCTTCCCTCAAAATTAGCGAAACATACAGTTGACTTTTTTAAATCATGGTTGTATCGAGTGACGATGAATGAAGCCTTTCAAGTTTTACGTAAAAAAGGAGTTGAAATTTCCACGGATCAATTTCCAATGTTAGAAATGGAAACATCGAATCAAGAGGAAATTCAATCAAAAGAAAACCAATTGGAAGCGTTGGAAAAAGCAATAGAGGAATTGAAACCGGAACAGAAAAAATGCATTCAATTGTTTTATTTACAGGAGAAATCTTACATTGAAATTGCGCAAGAATTGAATTTAGAATTGATGAAAGTGAAGAGTTACATTCAAAATGGTAAGCGAAATATTAAGCTTCAATTAGAAGAATTAAAGGAATTCAAAAATGAAAGATAAACGCATATATAAATCATCTCTTTCTAGAGAAGACGTTGAAACATTTCAAACGACTTCTAACGGAAAGGTGAAAAATGCAATCGAACAAAAGTCGTTGGAGAATGATTTTGATAGCGATGCATTGGATGGATGGTCAGAAAATAAGGCTTCCATTCATGATTTAAAGAAAATCGATCGTAGATTCAAAGTGAAAACGACATCTTTTATTTTCCCAACAGTGCTTGTATTGATGGTCGTTTTAGTAGCTGGATTTTATTTTTCAAAAGATACTTCGTCTAATAATAAGGTGAATCAAATTGCAACTAAGCAAATAGAAAAACCAACTGTAGAACATACAGATATTCACATTCCTTCAGAAATTGCGGCATTGGTGTTGTTGCCGGAACACAAACAAATTCAACCGAAAACAGTGAAAGAAGATTTCGTTCAAAAAGAAGAAATCGAAAAAAATGAGAAGCGTGAAGAAGTATTGATTGATGAATTACCAAAACAGCACATTCCTTCGAGTAATCTTCCAAAAGAATTGGCGAAAAAACGCTTCAATGCGAATGAAATTTATTTGAATGATTTGAAATTGGTGGATTACCGCGAATACCGTTCTCGTCCAACAATTCCGTCTAAGCAATTAATCATCACAGGAACAGCTGCGAACAAAGAAACCGCTGCTTCAACAGAAGAAACAGATGAATGGAAAATCGTTGAAATCCCTTACATTGATTACATCGATAAAACCATTGCGACTTTCGGAAAAGAAAATTACAAAAAAGCCTTAACCCGTTTGGAAGTCATTTTAAAAACCTATCCAGACGATATCAATGCGAATTTTTATGCAGGTTTATGTTACTTCAATTTGAAAAATCCCGACAAAGCCATTCAAGTTTTTGAGCAATGTCTAAAATCCGAGTACCAAAATTTCGACGAAGAAGCTGAATGGTACATCGCAAAGAGTTACCAGCAACTAAGAAATACTGAGAAAGCGAATCAATTATTGCAATCTATTAAGGCGAAGGGTGGGTATTATGCGAAGTTTATATAATGTTATTTAACTTGAAAAAAACTTAGTCGAATACATTAATATTGCAATATTTTCTGCATTTCATTAAATTTTTACTTTTCAATAAAAAAAGGAGCTAATTTCTTAACTCCTTTTCTGTTGTCCCACTAGGGCTCGAACCTAGACTCTTCGGTACCAAAAACCGACGTGTTGCCAGTTACACCATGGGACAGTTGATGTGGGTGCAAAGTTAGAGAGATTTTTTAATTCAGCAAGGAATTTTTTAAAAAAATATAAAATAATTTATTGTTTTATTGAAATTAGTTGAATTTCAATAAGTAAAGTTTATTTACGTAAAAAGAAAAATCAAGTTTAACCTACATTTTTTAATCTAGATTAATCAAAATAACATCATTTAGCAAAATTTAAGACTTAAAAGCAATGCTTCAAGGGATATATTATTAAATTCGCGTGTTTAAAAAGTAATTGAAGACTTTATCTAATTCATAAAAGAATTCATTTTCTGAAGTTTATAGGTTAAATGAGCTTACTTTTTGATATTTAAATTGACAATAAAAAACAAATAGAATACATATGAATTATAAAAAACTGAACCAATATTTAGGATGGCTAGTCTTTTTTATCGCAACAGCTGTTTATTTCATTACGCTTGAAGATACCGTAAGTTTGTGGGATTGTGGAGAGTATATTACAACAGCATATAAATTAGAAGTTGGTCACCCTCCAGGTGCACCTTTATTTATGATGATTGGTCGTATGTTTTCGTTTTTTGCTGCTCCTGAAAATGTGGCGGTTTGGGTAAATAGACTTTCTGCATTATCAAGTTCATTCTCTATTTTGTTCATGTTTTGGTCAATTACTTTATTGGCTAAGAAAATGGTCTTAAAAAACAAAGCAGAAATGTCAAAAGGAGACATGATCGCTGTTTTAGGAAGTGGTTTAGTTGGATCTTTAGCTTACACATTTTCTGATTCTTTCTGGTTCTCTGCTGTTGAAGGTGAGGTTTATGCGATGGCGTCCTTGTTTACTGCAATTATTATGTGGGCAATTTTAAAATGGGACGAAGAAATGGCTTTGGTTCAAAATAACCAATTGATATCTGACGTTTCTCCAGATAGATGGTTGTTGTTGATTATGTTCTTATTAGGTTTAGCAATTGGAGTCCATTTATTAGGTATCTTGGTTGTTCCTGCGATTGGTTTTGTATTGTATTTCAGACACAAACAAAAAGCAGATTTAAAAGGTATTTTATTAACTGGAATTATTTCAGTTGCTGTTCTTGGTTTCATACAAGAAGGAGTAATACCTGGTTCAATTTCATTGGCTTCAGAATTTGAGGTGATGTTTACGAATTCATTAGGTTTACCTTTTTTAAGTGGAACTATCTTTTTCTTTGGTGCATTGATTACTGCTTGTGTTTTATTGATCAGAAGAGCTCGTAAGAAAAATCAACCTTTATTGTACAATATTACTATGGGATTAGTGATGTTGTTAATTGGTTATGGATCTTTTGCAATGATTGTTATTCGTTCAAGTGCAAATACACCTTTAGATGAAAATGATCCTGAAAACTTGGTTACTTTAAAATCATATTTGAAACGTGAGCAATATGGTTCTGCTCCAATTTTCAGTGGACCTTATTGGAATTCAACAGAAAATCCAACAGAAGAGTTTGGAGATAGACCCCCATTTTATTTGAGAAGATTTATCGTTTCTAAAGGAGAAGAAGTTGTAAAAGCTTTCAAAAGTGAAAAAGATGCTCAGAAGTATGTTGCAGCAAATGGTGGTTCGATTGAAGAAAAATATTTCATGTCGAATGAAGATCATAGAGAAAATCAAGTTGCTACGTATTCTCAAACAACTTTCTTTCCAAGGATGTATTATTCTGATGAACCAGGTAAAATCCCAGGTTACAAAATGTGGTCAGGATATGATCCTGCAGACGGATCAGATACTGAAAAAGGAAAAGATGGTTTAAGACTTCCAACATTTGGCGAGAACATTACTTATTTTGCTCGTTATCAAGTGAATTGGATGTATTGGAGGTATTTCATGTGGAACTTTGTAGGTCGTCAAAATGATATTCAAGGTCATGGAGATCAAATGCGTGGTAATTGGAAATCTGGATTTAGTGTTGTAGATAACATGCGATTAGGAAATCAAGATGAAGCAGCACCCTATTTCACATCAGAAAATAAAGGAAACAATAAATTTTTCTTCTTGCCTTTAGTTTTAGGTTTAATAGGATTGTTTATTCATATTTACAAGTCGCCAAAAGATGCATTTGTAGTATTCTTAGCTTTCTTATTTACTGGTATTGCAATTGTGGTTTACTTAAATCAAAAAACAAACGAACCAAGAGAGCGTGATTATGCATTTGCAGGTTCATTCTATTTCTTTGCCTTCTGGGTTGGTTTAGGTGTTTATGGCTTGTATGAAGCATTCAAAAATTTCACTAAAAAAGATTACGTTCAATTATTGACTGCTGTTGGTATGATTGGTGGTGTTACATTGTTAATCGATGCAATATCAAGTGAAGTTTCGTTACCAATTACATTGTCGTGGGTAATTATTTCAATCATAGGTTTGGCATTGATGTTATTAATGACAGGAATGAAAAAAGTGATAAAGTCAGATGGTCAAGGTGCAATTGTTGCGATTGTTTTAGGATTGTTTATTCCAATTATTATGGGAATGCAAGGTTGGGATGATCACGACAGAAGCAATAAAACTTCAGCACATGATTTAGCGAAAGATTATTTAATGTCTTGTGGAACAAATGGAATCTTATTTACAGGTGGTGATAATGATACGTTCCCATTATGGTATATGCAAGAAGTAGAAGGTTACAGAACAGATGTTCGTGTTTGTAATTTATCTTTAATGCAAACGGATTGGTATACAGATCAGATGAAAATGAAAGCTTACGATTCTGATGCATTACCGATTAAATTTACTGAAGATCAAATCTTGATGTATGCTGGTTACACAGATCAAACATTATTCGCTGGATTATTTGAATTGTTTTACTTGAATGCAGGTGATAGAATTATCAATGATGTCATCAAAATCAGAGTTAAAAATAACAGAGTAGAAGCTCAAAAATCATTGGATAATTTCAATATGCAAGTGGCGCCTCTATTAGCTTCTGTTACTTCTGATCAGGCAAATGTGATCGCAAGATTAGATGTTATAAAATCAAGTATCACAACTAATACAAAAGCAACTTTAGAGGAGAATATCTATTCTAAATATGTTTCTGTAATGGAATTATTATCAGGAGCGCAAAATGGATTGATTAAAATCGATGAACAATCTGCTCAAAAATTACAGAGTTTAATCATGGAAATGGATAAACCTTGGGATTTTGCAAACATCGATGATATGATGAAATTTACACGTGATGACAAAAACATCATTATGTATAATCAAAATCAAAAAGTTAGAATTTTCCCTAGTGCAGGTGTGATTTTACCAGTTGATGCAAATAACGCTGTTAAATCTGGTGTTATTGATGCAAAAGACAAAGGAGATTGTGCTAAAGAATTGCGTTTCAACTTTGATGGAAGAGGTTTAACACGTGAGCAAATGATGATGATCGAAGTGTTAGCTAACAACGATTGGAAACGAGGAATTTACTTCTCAAGTCCTGGAGGAAATGATGTTGCATTGGCATTATACAGAAGAGGTTACTTGAAACAAAATGGAATGGTTTACGAATTATCGCCATTGAATAATTTTGAAGAAAGATGTAACGTTGACAAGATGTATGCAAACTTGATGAAAAATTACGATTTCGGTGATTTGAAAAATCCAAATGTATTAACGGATTACTATGCTCGTCGTCAAACAACTCAATTTAGAACGCATTTCTCAGTGTTAGCTCAAGAGTTATTGAGAAAAGCAGATGAAGCGAAAGAAGTGAAAGCAAAAGGAGTTGAATACATAAAAATGTACGCACAAGCTGGTAGAAAAGCTGAAGCTGATCGTTACATGAAAATTTTCAAAAATGCTGATAAAATAATCGCTGATAGCAAACGTAAAGCGATTAATTTAGTGAAACACTCAATTGAAATCATGCCTTTAGAAACGGTAATCGATTATGGAGAACCTAGAAAATCTGGTAAAACATATGACATTGGTTCTACAAAAGTAGAAGCGTTTGGAGACGGAACAGTTCAAGAGTATGTTGCGATATTATTTACTGCAGGAGATAAAAAAGCAGCAAATGAATTAGGATTAAAATTGGCAAAACAATTAGAGTCTATAATTAAATATTACGAAGTAAGTGATATTGCATTTGCAGCGAATCCTCAAAATACAGAAGATTTATTTGCAGCTTTAGACAATTACTTTACAGTAATGATGATTGCAATGGATCCGAAAGATGGTGATGCAAAAGGAAAATTAGCTGTTTCAATGAATGCAAAAGTGAGAAACTTATATGATTCAGTTTTCCCAAGGATGTATGCTGAATTAAAAGCAAAAGCATCTGATAATGGAGAATCTGTAACAAGAGGAAGTACTGCAGGAAAATATGCAAATATGTTATTCCAATTACAAGATCATTTAGAAGCAATGGGAATTCATTATGGAATGATTAGTGGGCCATCAGCGCCACAACCTGCACCAGCAACTGCAGTTCCAAGTGAAATGGATATAAATTCATTGATGAATCAACAAGTAAAGGGTGATTCTGTATTAGAATAATTCATCTTGAATAAATTTAAATTATTTAAAACCCCACGATTTCTTTATTGGATTTTTCCAAGAAGAACGTGGGGTTTTTCGCGTAAAATAAATTCTGTTTATCTTACATTTGACGATGGTCCTCAACCTGAAATTACTGAATGGGTTTTAGACTTTTTGAAAGAAAAAAATATCAAAGCAACGTTCTTTTGTGTTGGGAATAATTTATTAAAATATCCTAAGATTACTGAGTGTACAAAGTTGGAAGGACACGTGGTTGCAAACCATACAATGCATCACAATAAAGGGACGAAAATTTCATTTAAAAAGTATAAAGAATCAATTGATGAAACGTCTAAATTAGTGTCCAACAATTTATTTCGTCCTCCTTATGGTAGAATAACAGCTTTAGATTCATTTCGAATTAATAAAGAATATAAAATCATCATGTGGACTTGGCTTTCTTATGATTTTGATCCGAATGTTTCCATCGAAAAAATTCTAGAAAAAGCTAAAAAACAAATCAAAGCAGGAGATATTATTGTACTTCATGACAACATAAAAACCTTCGACAGATTAAAATTACTTTTACCAGAAATCGTAAAAATTATAGAAGATAAAAAGCTAACATTTGAAGTAATAAACGCTTAAATTATTACTAGAATCAAACAAATACAAAACTATTTGAACGAAGTTAGCTGAGTGAAGTCGAAGCTACTTTCTTTTAAAAACCGGCACAGTAGAGCAAGGTTCACCATACATAATACTTTTCACAACAGGTTGTAGATGTTGAATCAACGTAACCATTGAAAAATCAGGAGCAGGAATATCAGAACAACCTTTTACGATCACTCTACCATCGATATATTCATCCAATGGTTCATTGAAAATAGCTGTCTTAATCAATTGCTTTTGAAGATCTAATTGATTTCCGACAATGTATGTTTTAGCAATACCTTCTAAAGCAGATGCTACAAGCATATAAGCCCAAGTTGGAACGAATGCATCAGCAGAACAATAAATGTAAATAGCTTTATTTTCAAATTGTTTCCAATCATTTTCTTTGATCCAATTTCTAAAATCTTTTTCTTTTAAAACTAGGCCTTGCCATAATTGTTCAGCTAAATCAATTCCAATAATTTGTTCTTTTGGATTAAATTTAGCTAAATCTAAACTTATTAAACCACTGTCTTTTACTTTGTTGATTATTTCTTCCATCGCTCAAAAATGTACTGTAAAAATAAGGAAATTTCATGGGAATAATTCAATATTAAAAAAGTCGAATCATTCGTGTAGAGCGAAACCTAATAATTTATGCATAGCGGAGTCGAAGCATGTCATCTTGTCACTAAAAAATCAAAGGCATATCTTTTGACAATCAGCAATATGCAAAAACAGAAAACACATCCTTTTGGTTCTACATTAGAAGCAATTTTGTATCCAACATTATTATTAATAGTAATGTGGGTCGTTTTTTGGGCTGAACAATTGTTTCCATATAATTTCCATGAACTTGGTGTCTTACCTAGAAATATTTCGGGTTTAAAAGGAATTTTCTTCATGCCTTTAATTCATTCAAAAACAGACTTTGCCCATATTATTAATAATTCTGCTCCAACATTCATTCTATTAGCAGCATTGGTTTATTTCTACCGTGATATTGCTTTGAAGGTCTTTGTTTTTAGTTGGGTACTTACGGGGTTATTTGTTTGGATATTAGCAAATGACAAAGGTGGATATCACATTGGAATGAGTGGAGTCATTTATGCCTTGGCCAGTTTTCATTTCACAAGTGGTGTTTTACGAAAATTTCTTCCTCTTCAAGCAATTTCAATGTTTGTAGCATTTATGTATGGTGGAATGGTTTGGGGGATTTTACCGATGGAAGAGAAAATTTCATGGGAAGGACATTTATCAGGAATGGTGATGGGAATTGTTTTGGCTTTTTATTACAAAAAAGAAGGCCCCGTTCGACCTAAATACCAATATGAAATTGAGAAAGAAATGGGTATTGAACCACCTGATTTTGAAGCAATATTAGTAGAAAAAATTAGGTTAGCTGAATTAGCAGAACAACAATCTTTGTTGGAAAATGAGCAACATCATCATTATCATCTAAATCATCCTCACCCTCAGCGAGTAGTTTATCATTTTGTTCCGAAAGAGAAAGAAATTAAAGATTTATCTTCGGATGGTAACGCTCAGTAATTGTTCCGTTTCCTTTTGAAGTTTCTTCCCATGAATCAATTTCGAATGAAATGCAAATGTATTCACATGTACTTAGATCAATAAATTCTCCAGTAAAATAGCTCGCTAAGTCTGACAAGCCATTATTGTGACCGATAATAAATAGATCTTCATTCTGTTTTTGTTCCCAAATAAAAGACAATAATTGTGGACTTTCAGCTAAATAAAGTTTATCTAGATATTTTACAGTTGTAAATTCATTTCCCTCTTTTACTATTTTAATTGTTTGTCTCGTTCTAGCAGCATCGGAACAATAGATATGTGCAGGTTGAAAGTTTTTTGATTTAAAATAGAGAGCTATATTTTCAGCCTGTAAAATACCTTTTTGCATTAATTTTCGATCGAAATCTTTTCCGCTATCCGAAAAAGGTTCTGTCTTTGCATGTCTTAAAAGATGTAATTTCATAATTTACCCAACCATTTGTTTTATTTAAACGTTCTTAAGATATGTTCTGAATTTCAAAAAAATAAAAAGAAGAACTGTGCTATTTAATTTGAATTTGTATCTTGCATGAACACACTAATATAAGAAAAATTGAGCGCATAATGCAAATCACCCCGGAAATATTAAAGGCCTGCTTAAGGGATGATCGAAAAGCGATGAAGCAATTGTACGAATACTGCTTTAAACTTCTTATGCCTGTATGTTTCAAATACCATTCAAATGAAGAAGATGCAAGATCTTCCTTGAATTTAGGGTTTATGAAAATCATTAAAAGTCTGGATAGTATTATTAAAGATGAAGTAAACTTTAATGCTTGGTCAAAACGTGTAATGGTCAATACTTTAATTGATGAATACCGAAAAAACAAAACCTATACAACTCATGTTCAGGGTAAAGAAACGGAAAGAGAATTAGATTTTCATGCTGCCGATGTTTCAAACGATGGAGAAAGTCAATTGGGGTGTGAAAATATATTGAAATTAATAACTGAATTACCTTCAATTTCAGGCAAGGTTTTTAATTTGTATGTAATAGATGGGTATTCCCATAAGGAAATTGGAGATTTACTTGAAATGTCAGAAGGAACGTCAAAGTGGCATTTGTCTACAGCACGTAAATTATTGAGAGAGAAATTAGAAAAATTAGAGCAAAAAGCTCAAAAGATGGTAATATGAACAGAGAAGATAAAGAGTTAGATCAGCTTTTCAGGGATGCCTCACAACAAAAAACGTTTGAGTTTAAAGACGAATTTTGGGAGGAATTTGAAAGGATATTGCCTGAAAAAAAAGGCAAGAAGAAGATTGGCGTTTTTTGGTGGTTGAATAGTGGGTTACTTGTTGTTGCAATAATTAGTGGAGGTTTTTTCTTGTCTTCAAAAAAGGCTTCGCCTCAATTAGCTAAAAATGAATTGAACAGTGTATTATCTATTTCTAGTAACTCAAATATTCATCATCAGAATGTTGCTGTTCCTGAAATGAAAAATAAAAAAGTAAATTCGATTACTCAAAAAAAGAGTGACAAATTAGATTATATAAGTAACACTAAACCAAATTATCATAATAAAATATCATCAATAAATAGCATTACAAATAATAGTGAGATTAAAGTTTTAAATAATTCAAAAAATCAGGATAATGAGTTGGTATCTTCACAGAAGAGTGATGTTAATTTGAATGGAATAGAAACGTTGAACACTCAGAAAAAGGCAATTGAAAAATCAATAGTAGAAGTGTTAAATAATAATCAAGAGGAAATTGGGTTATTAGATAGAAAGCAGTTTGATTTGAATCTATATCCTACTTATATAAAAAACGGGATTTATGCTTCAAAAACAAAAAAATGGAAAGCATATATTGATGGTTTTTATTCTGTTAATCAATCCCCAATTATTAATTCGACAAATGGATCCAATTTATCAAATGGATTTGGACTTGGTGTTGGTTTTATTCGTTCTAAATCTATGTGGCAATTGACTGGTGGTCTTAATGTAGTTGCTCAACAATATTCAAATCTGACGATAAATGATCGTGTCAAAGTATATGGTTTTGGTGTGAAAAATTACCAAGAAGACATCTATTATAGAAGTTTGTATACAGTTGAAATACCTATTTATTTAGGTTATTCAATCAATAATCATTCAATTCAATTAGGAATCGTTCCAGGATATTTGATGGCGACGAAATTGGATTATGTTTTGATGTTAAACAATCAAATTCAAGAAGAATCAAGTACTTATAATTATAAAAAAGGGTTGACTAATTTTATGTTAAAACCTTCATTGAAATATAGCTTTAAATTAGCCCCAACATGGCAAATAGGAGCTATGATTCAAGTTCAAGCAATTTCTCCAATAGCAAAAAACATTTTCACAGGAATTCAAAATAATCATCCATTAAATGGTCAACTATTCATTCGAAAAATACTTTACTAAAATGAAAACAATTTTAAAAATAGGTGTTTTGTTTTTAATATCAACTTTAATAGCATCTTGTAAGAAAGATGCTATTAAAGATTTACCAACATCAAATGCCCCAGTATTTAACACAACAGGAACAATTGACGGGCAATCGTTTGAATTAATTGCTGGAGAAAACAATGCGTTTATGCATTCTTTCACAGAAGTTGTGAATGGTGTAAATAAATTTACTGGAAAACTATCAGATGGATTAATCGAAGTTGAATTAGGGATCTTTGATATTAACATTGATAAAGCAAATTTGGATATTTTATCTTCAGTAAATTCTTCAGTTTTAGGAGCAACAATTCCTAATTCACCAATTGTAAAATTTAATAAAAATGAATTTTTTAATGAGAGTGTGATTGATCATATTCAATGGTATGCTAATTCAGTATTTATTGGTACTGATTCTGCTATGATTTCAATTCCTGGAATTTATTCAGTTTGTTCATTCGTTACTTTTTTAGATGGGACTCAACAAAGTGTTTGTAACGACGTTATTGTAGGTTACAAGCAAAATGCCAATTATAAATTAAATCATGTTTTTGATAATGATGGTGTTGCAAAAATGTGGATTAATGTTCAACAAGGAACGGTTCAAGATATTGAATGGAGTATTGATGGGGAAGTTGTTTCAAATGAAGATGATTTTAAATCTGATCTTGAATACGGAGGTCACATCATTTCCTCAAAAGTGACTTTTACAAATGGAGTTGTAAAAACAAAATCAATTTTTGTTGATTCGGATATAAATTCAAAATTTATTGATGATTTAAGTCAATTTGAGATGAATCCAATAAACTCAATTTTATGGGACGGAAAAGTTCAACTTATAGTTAGAAAAAACAATAATGAATATCGTTCAGATTATACGGGAAATCAATCTTTATCTGTAAATGTTCAAAGCTTTAATTATTATGGCAAAAATGATAACGGAAATGATGTTTACAAATTAAATGCGACAATTTCTTCAAATTTAAAGAATACTTCTTCAGGAACTATTGTCCCAGTCAATTTTACAACTAACTTTGGTGTTGAAATCAAAAAATAAACTATGAAAAAATTACTACTAATTGCATTATTACAATCATCATTTTCATTTTCTCAAATTACTGTTAATAGTACTGATTTTGCAGCAGGAGGCGATACTGTTAGAATAAGTATTGCGAGTGGAAACACTTTAGATTATTCGACAACAGGATCTAATCAAAATTGGGATTTTTCAACGTTAGTTCCAACTTCTCAAGTATTAGATACATTTCATTCAACTTCAACAATTCCTCTTTTTGCACAAGTTGTTTTTGGAAATTTTGCACCTGCAAAATACCATGCAAGTTATTTTAGAGAAGCTACAACTCTCCCATTAAGTCAACTTACTTTTTTGCCAGTAACAATTAATAATATTTTTCAATACACACGATTAACCGCTGATTCAATGACATCTGTAGGTTATTCTATGGTGATAAATAACAATGAAATTCCTTATAAATCCGACACAATTGAAAAGAATTATGAATTTCCAATTCAATATGGAAATACTACTTTTTCGAGAGGGTATACAAAAATTGACATGAATCCAGTTTATAATGCTATCTTGAAACAGCATAGAGTTCATTCATCTTCTGTTGACGGATGGGGTTCAATTACAACACCTTATGGTACTTTTAATGCATTGAGAATAAAGCATGAAATTAATGAGATTGATTCAATTTCTTTAACTGTAGCCTCATTTCCTACGACATTACCGCTTCAAAATCCTTTAAGAAGAGAGTATGAATGGTGGACAAATGGTGAAAAAGAACCGATATTAAAAATTACAACTTCTGAGGTACAAGGAATTGAAAATGTTACGAATGTTCAGTACAGAGATATTTATAGAGGATTAGATGCAGGATTAAATGATTTGGCAACAAATAAAATTGCTTTTTTCCCAAATCCTGTTTCTGAAGAATTGAATTTTACAAATGATGGATCAATTCAAAAAATTAACATAATTGATTTACAAGGAAATAAAGTAATTGAATATGATAATTTTAAAGTTCAATCAAACAAAATAAACGTTTCAAGTTTACATAAAGGTTTTTATTTATTACAAATTGAGACTTCAAAAGGAAGAATCGTTCAATCGTTTGAGAAATTTTAATCGAAAAAGATTTAACAAAACCTTCATTTATTCCATTATCTTTGCGCCAAAGGCAAACTAGTTTATCGCCGTCTCGATTTATCGGGAGGGAGGAAAGTCTGGGCAGTATAGAGCACCGTACTTCTTAACGGGAAGGTCTCGATTTATCGGGAACAGAAAGTGCCGCAGAAAGGAAAACTACCCTGAACTTGTTGAAGGGAAAAGGTGAAAAGGCGAGGTAAGAGCTCACCGTGCTTGTGGTGACACAAGTTGCAAGGTAAACCTTACGGACTGAAAGACCATGTAAACCAAGGCTTGAGGGTTGCTCGCCCAATCTTGGAGGGTAGGTCGATAGAGCCCATGAGCGATTGTGGGCCTAGATAAATGATAAACGCTTTAAAGTAATTTAGAGAACAGAACCCGGCTTATGGTTTGCCTTTTTTTATTCCCCTTCAGGTACTGATATATTTTCTTGAATAGGAATAGAATCTGTAATAGGTAATTCAATTACAGGTTCAGAATATACTTCTATCGATTTTGTGTCCTTCATTTTTACAATTACTTTTTGATAAAATGAATAATTCAGCGATTGTTTTGCCATTGAACCTTTAAAATATATGAATTCAATATTTTGATATTCAAATGGATGTATGCGTTGATGAACAGAAATTGGAATTGTTTTCCATTTTTGATTCAGTTGTTCGTTGAATTCGTTTTTAGCTAAGTATTCTAACAATAGTTTAGCGTTATCAAAGTTCTTCGCTTGCTTAATAATACCAGCACAGTGTAAATTAAAATAAGCACCTGAAGATGTTTGATTTAAAAAAACAGGCTTGTATATTTCTGATAAACTATCTTGATTACTAATATTTTGGATGTAATTAGATAAATTTGTCAAAAAATAATCTGGTTTTAAGTAATCATCTATTGATTTACCTAAATACAATTGATTTTCTTTAAAATTAGTAGCTTTTTTATAAAATTCAGGACGTTTATTTAAACGGTTTATTGAACCTAAAAATGGAATTAAATCTGAATAATTTTCCAAATCAGTAGTCCATTTGTTTTCATAATCATACGTAAACAATTCAGCATATTTTTCAGGTTCTTTTTCTGCTTTAAGTTTTGTAACCAATACATAAGGGTCAAGACCAATTCCAAAC
>CANGHX010000024.1 GCA_947453715.1 Flavobacteriales bacterium
AACCAAGGAGTTTCGGTTAATAGAATCGATTTTAATTCTTTATTTTTCTCTAATTCACTTAAAAAAGCATTCGGATTCGTTTGTTTCCATGTTTCAATAATGCGTTTAAAAGCTGGATTATCTTTGATGATTTTTTTAGCTAATACATTTCCAAAGTAACGTGCAAATGTTTGTTCTGTACATTCGTAAGGGAATTCCATTAAATACGGCAAACTCATTAAAGTCGTCCACATTGGTTGCGTTTGCATTTCCAACGTATACGAGATTTTTTGAGTAGTAGCCGATAGATTTTTTAATTTTTCCATTGTAAAAGCTTGTTCGCCATTACTTGTTTTCACGAAAGGCATTGCTTCCACCACCAATTGTTTGTTGGAAAGAATTGGAATTGCTTTACGTTCTGCATCGCTGAATTGAGCATTTGAAGCTTCAATTTGATAAGCGATTAATGAAAATTTATCTTCTGGAATTTTAATTTTCCAAGAAACTTCAGCGCTTGAATTTGCAGGAACTTTCACTTTTTGATCGTTGATTGAACCAAATAATGTAGTTGAAACTTTGTCTGTCATCGGATCGATGAACGTCAATTTCACGGTTACTTCTTGTTCTTTCTCCGTCATATTGACAACTTTAGAAGAAAAAACAAATTCATCATTTTCTCTGAAAAAACGCGGTTCGTTTGGTTCCACCATCAATTCTTTTTTCGCTTCAAATGAATGTTCGTAGTAACCAACTTTTAAATCTTTGGTTGTTGCTAACGCTCTAAATTGCCAAGTTGTCAAGGCATCTGGGAGTGTAAATTCAAAACGATAATTTCCAGAAGTATCAGCATAAATCGAAGGATAAAAGAAAGCTGTTTCATTGAAATTTGTTCTTGGAGTTACAGGTTTTGTTTCTTCATCTTTAGATTTTTTGGGTGCTCCGAAACCTTTTCCTTTTCCACTTCCATTTGAGTTTCCAACACTTTCTAATTGTACTTCTTCCAATGCAATAACTGATTCTGAAAATGCCATTTCATCTGAAGCACTTGAATCTTCTCCATACATATTTGCTAGCGGTGCTCTGCTATAAGCTGCCCTATGATAAATATTTAAACCATATTCTGTAAAAGAATAATAATCACTCCATTTTGAATTACGAGCCAATAATTTACTTCCCGACGATTGGTCCCAATTAATTGAAAAATCAGGGTAATAATAAAATGAATGATCCCAATAAGTTGAATTCAATTGATTCAATGAAGCATCGTGCATTGCGACTAAAAGTTCAGAAGGAGCATTTTTCATGATATTATCCTTAATCGTTACACTCCATTTTTCTTGACTTCCAGGTTTTAAGTAATCTTTTACAGAAGCCAATTGAATGTTCAGTTTTTTATCATCATTTCTAAATCGAATGATTTGCTGTTGTTGGAAGAATTGATTGTCTTTAACCGTCAAAATATTGAAGGTTATACCATTTTTATCTTTCTCCGTCACCTGATATTTAATGACTTTACGACCTTTTAATTTGATCCATTTTCCGGTTGTAGCTGTTAGATTGTTTTTGATTTCAAAATAGACATTCAACTTTTTGTGTGAACTTCCAATGATCAATTCTAGTTCATCACCAGCTTTCACGGTTGATTTGTTGGCAATCATCCATAAATCATCAACATGTTGATCTTTTTTGGAAGTTGGAATAATGTAATTAAAAGTTCGTTCTGAAAGGGTTTTTTCTCCATTCTCATCAATCGTTGAAAATTGAATAGTATAAGCTCCTTGTTTTTGAATTAGCTTGTTTAAAGCTATCGTTGTTCCAGATTTTACTTTTCCAATTGAAATGGTATCCGTTTGTAAAATCACTTGTTGTGCAAAATAAGTATACAAAGGAAAAGACTGATTGAATTCTTTTTCAGTAAATGTTTTAAATTCCGCTTCGTCTAATTGTCTTTTAGCAATTTTTTCTTGTTTAATTTTGATGATCGAATAATTGATTTCAGCTTCTTTGATTTCCACATTTTCGCTGTTTTTCACAAAAGGTTCAATGGTGTTTTCTTGAGTTGAAACTATATTTTCATCCATGCTGAAATCAATCAAATAACTTTGATTCCCGACATAAACGGATGTTGAATTTTCTTGTACTTCTCCTGAAATATCAGTCACAATTGCATTCATTCTGAAGTGAGAACCAAAACTGTATTTTTTATTCTGTGGTAAAAATTGAATCTTGAAATTTCCATTTTGATCCGTTGAGATTAAAGTATCAAAATAAGAAATTCGATCCTCATAATTCACGTCACACCAGCGAGGAAAATAATTGGATTGAGTAATATTTACCTTTACTTTGGCATTAGAAATTGGATAACCTGCAAATGCTTTTACAGTTCCAACAACTTTCAACGAATCGCCTAATTTCACTTTTCCTTGGATTTCTTCAAAATCAACCTTGAATGTTGGTCGTTTATATTCTTCCACTTTAAACGATTCAATGTATTCTCCATCCAATAAAATACTTAAATTTCCTAATAAGAATCCACTTGAAGGAAGTTGAAAAGCAACAGAAGCAGTTCCAAATTCATTTAGATTTATTTCTTTTTTAAAGATAACTTGATCGTTATTATCCTTGATTTCAAGTTCGATTTCTTCTTCATTGGCATCCACTTTGAAATCATTGTTTTTTCCATGAAAACCTAAAATTTTGATAAAACCATTTTGACCAGGACGATAAATACCTCTATCTAAATAAGCTTTGTAGGTATACGTTGTATCTTGGTCATAATTTCCATAAGCATAAAATCTTCCAATTAAACTATCGTTTTTAGATGTCACTTGGTATTTATATGAAGTACTTCTTGATTTAAAAGAAGCACTTCCATTTTTATCAGAATGAAGTATCATTGGAATATACTCATCCTTATTTGAATTGGAATAATAATATTCTTGCGTCACTTTGATTACTGCATTTTTAATAGGTAAACCATTTTTTTGGTCCGTTATCAAAAAGTGCGTTTTTTCATTATCACTACTTGTAACTGAATTGATAGCCGAAAGATGATACACTTCAAAAGCAAAATGATTTTTTTTATACAATGAATCAATCGAAAGAATTCTTGAAATTTCATCTGAATTGTTCGCTACTATAAACAAATATTTTCCTGTTTCTTTTAATTTCGGAAGGATGAAATCAATATCGTGTTTCAAATAAAATGAATCTTTATCAAACAAAATTTCTTTTGAATAATAAGGGGATAATTTATAATTCTTCAGCGGATTACTTGTTGATTTAGAATCAGAACTATTTTCATTTTCTATTTTAAAAATTTTGAATGTTGCATTCTTCGCATTGCGGTAATTAATATTCAATAAAATAGCTTGATCAACTTGAATATCATTTTTAATTGAAAAGCTTAATGATTCGCTTAGAATGTAATTTTTTAAATTGGTTAACTCATTTTTAAAATCGCTTTCAGGATATTTTTTCAAAGAAGCTTCAATTTTATTCAACGCTAAAAGATTGTTTTTTTTAGGTTCTAAATTGTTTTTCCAATCGTAGTTACTTGCTTTCTGTGTTAAATTATTTGCAATTTGTAAGGTGAATAATGCAGAAGCTTTTGAATCGATGAGCAATTCTTCAAATCTTAAAAAAGCATCATTCAGCAAACGTTCTTTTTCAAATTCATTGATATTTTCAGAAGTTGAAAATTGATATGCTTGATTCAAACGTTTTCCTACCCAAAATGCATATGCATCGAAACGTTTATTTGTTAAGGTTAGTTTTTCAAGGTGATAATAAAGTTGAAATGTAAAATAATCAGGCTCATAAAAATCTTTCGCTGTTGGCAGTTCGTCCGTGTAACCATAATACAACGAATCTTTAATATTGATATTTAATGAATAGAATTCTGTTTCATTGATAATTGAAAAAGCAAAATATTCGAAAAGAGATTCCATTGATTTCGGTTCGGATAATTCAGTTTTTTCAAGGATAGAATTGAGCTCCATTTTCATCAATTCAGTTGGTTTATCCATCATCATTTTTTGATGGTAATTGATTAGGTCAGATAAATCGCCATTCGTCAATTTCACATTTTTCCCATCAATTGGCCAGAGTAAACTTTCATCATCAAAAGTGAATAAACTTTCATTCCAGCGATTCCTTTCCAACCAATTGTTTAAATGAAAATGAAGAATATTATTAAATGGAAATTCTAATTTTTCAACTTGTTGAGCATAGTCCCAAATGATTTTTTGCTGATCGTCTTCTTCGAACTGTGCTTGTTCAACGATGCTTTTAATTTCAGTTAATATTTTCCAATAAGCTTTCGAATTTTTTGCTGAAAGAGCATTTGCTTCTAATCGTTTTAATTCTTCAAAAGCTTTACGTGGTAAGCCGTCTTTTTTCAATAGTTCATATTTCGAAAAATCAATTTCTTTTGATTTAGGAGCTATTGTAGTATTAGGGTATTCCGCAATATTTAATTGAAACTGACTAAATAGGTTTAGATTTAGTGTAATCAAGAAGAAAATAGTTAATATATTTTTCATGTATTAATTAGTTTGATTTATTAAAAATTACGAATGTTGAAGCTAAGAATTAATGCTGACAGTTGGTTTACTTTTGGGTTAAATTTTTCTTATTCAATTGAATTTCTAAGGCTACAAAACTTGCACAAAAAGCCCAAATTGGAACGGCTGCTTTATCTGTATCTAAGAAATTATTTAAGACCGCATGAACATAATAAGTAACTAAAGCAAGTATCATTGAAAGGATAATGATGCGCATTTCTTTCTCTTCGATTGGCCAATTATTGTAGAGTGTAATTCCTTTATAAAAAATAGCAGCGATAATGAGCAAAACACTAATTAATCCCATAAATCCCATCTCAGCCATTGGACCTAAATATTCACTATGGGCGTTTCCACCATCGCCATTGGAAGTAGAAATAATCGTTAAATTTTCTGGTTCTTGGAAGCGTGCATATTCAAAGGCATACGTTCCAGGTCCAAATCCAAAAACAGGTCTTGCTTCAAACATTGAAATAGCACATGACCATCTATTTAAACGTTCTAAATTTGAGGCATCAGTTGTAACGTTGGTTGCACTTTGTAAACGTTCTCCAAAATCTTCAGTTGTATGTTCCGATTTATTTCTCGCCATTTCTATTTGAATAGCGTCCCAAGAAAAGAATAATGTAATACCAATAAATCCAACAATCGAAGCGATCAAACTGAATTTGATTTTAAAATGAATCAATGCCCAAACACCCACTGCAGCAAATACACTTAACCACGCTGCACGTGTATAGGAGAAATACAAAGCAATTAAGGTAACAACGATGTAAATAATAAGAATTGCTTGTACCAGCGGTGTGTGTGTTTTAGAAAAATAAAGTCCAAATGTCAAAGGAACAATAAATGCTACCATGCAACCATAAATCGTGTGATCTTTGAAAAACGGCCACATCACCCAATGACTTTCCTTTTCTCCAAAAGCGTAACCAGCATGTGTGAAAACAGTGTAAATCATGGCAATCATCATTCCTGAACAATACAACCAAATGAATGCTTTCACATTGACTTCCTTTTTAAAGGCAATTGTTCCAAACAATAAAACTGGAACGATAAACCACAATCTAGCCAATAAAAATTTTAGAGAAGGAAGTACGTGTGTACTTGTGATAGAAGTAATGAAAATCCACAAAAGATAAAATCCAACGGCTATGATGATAGGATTTTTCCAGATTTCTTTTGGTAAAATTCTAGTTTTCAATTGTTGTAAAACTAACAACAACATGATACCAAATAACATTGGTTCTGTAGGAATAAATAATCCAAAACTTTTGGTATATTCCTCAATATTAACTGAAATTGGCGTTAAAAAAGCAAGACTTAGAAACGTCCATTCGGTATAAAAGATGGCAAAATAAATTGCTAATAATCCAATGGAAGCCAATGAAAAATAGGCTTGATCTTGCCAAACAAAATAAAGCGTTAGCAGAGCATATAATACACTCGCATAAATGATAATCGCTTCTTTCTTAAACAAGGCTTAAGCTATTTTTTTAAGTTCTTTGTATTTTTCGTAGATCAATAATCCGAAAATCGTAAAGAAGAATGTCCCTAACGTTGATAACAACACGATAATCATACGTTTTGGTTTGTCTTTTTTATCAGCAACTACGGCCTTCTCTACAACGAATTTGTGAGTAAAGTTTGTGTAAGCATCAGATTCAGCTTGTTCATATGAATCTAAGAATTTCTCTAGTTTGATAATTTTTTCATCTCTAACTTGCTCTAATCCATCGAATTTTGCACCGTATTTCAAGTTAACATCAATTTGTTTTTTTAAGAAAATTCTATCATCATTCGATTTAGCTTCGATGTAAGCTTGAAATAAATTCGTTCTTCCTTCTAATGATACAACACCTTGATCTCCTAGAGTATCTAATTGAGTCAATACATTTTTTAAATCTTGATCTAATAAATCCTTTTTACGTTTATTGATTTCGTAAGCTGGAATTGTTCTTTCAGCTACCATGTTATTTTTCACTGTATCGATCAAATCCACAATTTTATTAGCAATTTCTGCAGCTAATTCTGGTTTTTCATCCAAAACATCAATTTGAATAGATCCATAACGCGTTCTTGTAAAACTGATGTGACCTTCATATTCCTTCATTAATTTGAAGTATTTATTTTGATCGTTAGCATCAATATTGTAATGTTTCATCAAATCAAATTGGTTAATGATACGATCTCTAACTCTTGAAGATTGTAAAATTTGTACCAATTGCTCAGCTTGCTCTTCTTCACCAAAATCCATTGAAGACGCTTTAGCATTTCTTTGTTCTGAAAATGAAACCGTACTAGTTGCAGCTGGGAAAACAATTGCTGACGATAAATATAAAGGGGTAATTAAAAAAGAAACAACAGATGATAAAACAATTGCAATTGAACATGCAATGATAACTGTTTTACGTTTTTTCCAAATAAAAAGGATGAGGTTTTGTCGATCTTTATCTAATTCGCTTTGAATGTGCTCCATTATTTAATTTTTTGCTCTGCTAATTTAGCGTTAAATTTTTGTTTCTAACGAAAACATTAACTAGAAACAGACGAATTTATTGTGAGTTAAAGGAAAAAAGTTGAAATCTTAATCTAAAAACTGTTTTTTCAGTGAACGAACATCAATCATTTTAGTTAAAAATAAGATGACTGTACAACATAAAATTTCACTTAATAGGACAAGTATTGAAGTGTTTATTTTACTGAAAAAGTAAAAAACAGCAATCGTTAAAATTAAAAATAAAGCGTAACGACCAATCAAGTTGAATGAAAATTGAAATTCGAAGTTTTTAGCACAATAGGCAAACTGAATTAAGGCAATTGAACTTTGGGTTGTAAATGTTGCAAAAGCGGAACCAGTAGCGCCATAGATTGGAATCAAATAAAAATTTAAACTAACGTTGATGATGATTCCAACAAATGAGAAAATATTCAAAAATCGTAAGCTTCCATTTGCGGTTAATAAAGTTCCAAAAATCAAGGTAAAGCACATTCCAACGAAACTCAACATTAACCATTTAAAACTGCCTATTGATTGGCTGATTTCATCATTATAAATAAGCGATAAGACAAATTCACTATTGAAATAACAAAAAACAGCTATAACGATTGAGCCACCAATTAATAAATTACCTGCAGTCGTTAACAGTGGAAGAACGGAGATTCGTTGTTTGATAATTTTCGAAAACAAAGGAAAAAGTAAGTTTGAGAATATCATTCCAAATAAGAAGAACGCATCTAAAAGTCGAAAACCTTGTGCGAAAATACCTGCTTCTTCTTTTCCGTTAGGATGAATTCGTTCTATCATTACAGAATCGATTCGCGTATAAAACATCATCAATAAAATCAACAAAGCATACGGAAGACTTTTTTTAACGATTGCTTTTGAAAACGACCAATGCCAAGTAATTTTCGGCATTCCGATTTGTTTCACCAAAAGTATAAATGCAGTTAATGTTACCACTAAATAACAAATGGTTTGAATCCAAATAAACCATTCTATTTTGAAGTTATCTTTTGAAATGAAGAATATAATTCCGCAGAAAATAATTAGCAGTAAACGATCTAAAACGGAAATAACTGATTCTGTTTTGAATAACAATAGTCCAGAAAAGTGACTTCTGAAATAAGCGATCATAGTCGTCAAAAACTGATTGAAGATTAAAAAGGCTAAAATTCCAAATTCATTGATCTTATATCCTAGAAAGAAAGCGACAGTTAAAGTGATAGCTGTATAAATTCCAAATAAAAGCAATCTAAAAGACAATAATTTCCCCATGTATCTACTTACGATATGCGGATATTGGGCAATGTTTTTGGTCGTGAAATTATTGATTCCTAAATCTAAAATGATATTGAAAAGGAACGTTAAGTTTAACAATGAAAAGTAAATTCCATAATTGGCAGCTCCAACTTTATTTTGGACAGATGCATCGATTCCGAAAATAGCGATTGGCTTAATCAAAAGATTAAGAACCAACATCAAGACTAAATTTGAAATGAATTTTTTTTGCATCCTAAACGTTGAACGCTATTTTTTAAATTTAATTTGAAATAAAGATGAAATTTTGATTTTTATGCAACTCTTTATTGAAGACAGTTAATTTGTTTTCTGCTACAACATAAGGCGTATATGACAAATCACTTAACAATTTCATACAATTTTCTCTATTTTGGTTATCCCAAAGTTCAGCATAAATAACAGGATGATTTTCTTCCAAAATTCGTTTTCCACCATTCAAGGCATAATATTCAAAATTTTCAACATCGATTTTGATTCCTTGAATCTTTTCATCTTTGATTAGATTGTCTAGCGTATCTAATGGAACTTCAAATTCTTCACCTTCATTCCATTCTGTTATTGAATCATGTTTTACATGGCTTAAGCCTTGCATTTTTGTTTTACCGTTTTCTGGCAATATCATTTTAACAACACCTGAAGCTTCACCTAAGGCAATTTCGTGTAATTGTACTTTTTTTAGTTTAAATCGATTGACAATTTTCTTTAAAACCGAATAATTGCTTGGCATTGGTTCAAAAGCGTGAATGGTTGAATTTGGTAATTTATGAGCTAAGTGAACTGTCATTATTCCAATGTTTGCGCCAATATCTAATACAGCACCTTCACCATCTTTCAACAACGATAAAAATTGAAAGAAATCTTTTTCTTTTGGATCGGAATGAAGTGTTTGAATTTTAAAAACAGAGAATACAAATAAATAGGTTTGAAATCCTAGAATTTTTTGCAATATGTATTTCAGAGTATTCTTCACAGTTGTTTTTAACGTTACAAAAGTAGGAAAATAGATGGAATTTTAACAGTTTAATGGTAGAAGAATTTAAAACAAAAAATCCTTTAGCTTTTCAAGCATTAAATTATCCCAACTTTACGTGTTCTGAAGTGATTGTATATCCTAAAAATTTAGACGCATTTTTATCAAAATCTAACGCATTTTCAGTCGTTAGAAAATTGAACTCTCCATTTTTGGAGCATTTCGCTTCTAAATCTGAATGTCTAGAAAGATATTCTTCTAATTTTTCAGCTATGATAGCACCTTGCGCAACGACTTTTACATTGGAAGGAACTAATGTCTCAATATACTCTTTTAAAATAGGGAAGTGGGTACAAGCCAAAATGATCACATCAATTTTAGGATCTTTTTCCATCATAATTTTCACATCTTCTTGAATGAAAAACTTTCCACCATCCGATAAATGACGTCCATTTTCAATCAAAGGCACCCACATTGGGCAAGCATGTTGATAGACAACTATTTCAGGAGAAAACTTACTTATTTCAATTGGAAATGATTCAGATTTAACTGTTCCTTCAGTTGCTAGTATTCCGATGTGATTTGTATGCGATAATTCTCCAATAATTTCAGTACTTGGACGAATAACACCCAAAACACGTTTATCTGGATCAATTGAAGGTAAATCTTTTTGTTGAATTGTTCTCAATGCTTTTGCTGAAGCAGTGTTACAAGCTAAAATAACCAATTCACACCCACGACTGAATAATTCGTTTACAGCTTCTAACGTAAATTCATAAACGACATCAAATGATCGAGGACCATAAGGTGCACGGGCGTTATCGCCTAAATACAAATAATCGTATTCTGGTAATCGTTTTTGGATTTCAGAAAGAATGGTCAAACCACCGTAACCAGAATCAAAAACACCTATGGGAGTTCTTTTTGTCATTTATTAGTATTGAATACAAATCTACGTTAAAAAGGGTTTTGGTAATCTAAAATCACCATTTTTCTTAAAGGTTTTTAACCGTTAGAAACACTTAGACCTTTGACCTTTCTGAATTTATGCAATGAAATTCATCTTTTGGAAACAAAAAAAGGTAACCAATCGGCTACCTTTTCTCGAACTTATTTCTAAAATTACTTTGGTTGAGCAGCTTTAACTGCATCAGCATCTAATCTTAATAATTCAACCATCACTTCAGGAGTTAAATCAATTCCACCTTTGTGATATAAAGTTGTTGATATATCAATCACGTAGCTTAATTTTTTTCTATCAGCGACGATTTCTACAGCTTTTTGTATTCTCGCTAAAATTGGATTATTCAATTCTTGACTAATTGCTTGTAATTCTTGTTGTAAAGAAGTTTGTCTATCTCTGATTCGTTGATCTTTTTCTTGTAATTTACGTTCCTCGATTTGTTGAATCATTGGAGTCATTGTTGGTTTATTTTTTTCATAAACAGCAACTGCTTTTTCCAATTCGTCATTCATATCTTGTAATTCTTTGTAACCATCTGCTTCGAATTTTTTCAATTGTTCGATTGCAATGTTTCTAGATGGCATTTTATTTAAAAGAGAATCTGAATTAACGTGTCCAATTTTTTGTTGTGCAATTGCAGAAGTCATTGTTAAAATTGCTGTAACTGCGATTAAAAGTATTTTTTTCATTTTGTTTTTTATATTTGTTTTTGTACTTACTTTTTAATTCCTAATTCTTTTAAGACTTCATTACTGATGTCCATTTTTGGGTCTGCATAAACCAAATTACTTTGATTTGCTTTATCGAACACAAAGCTAAAATTTCTTTTACTTGCAACAGCTTGTATTGCCTCAAAAATTTTATCTTGTATTGGTTTTACTAATTCTTGACGCTTTTGAAAATAATCACCTTTCACTCCGAAACGCATTTTTTGCATTTCCATCGCTTCCGTTTCTAATTTATCTATTTCGTCTTTTCTTTTTTGTCTTTCTTCTGTTGGCAACAAAACTTCTTCTCTGGCAAAGTTGTCTTTTTTGACTTTAATTTGCGCATATCTTTCTTCAATTTCTTTTGTCCAACGATCAGCAAGTTTATCTAATTTTTCTTTTGCGTCTTTATATTCAGGAACGTTTTCTAGAATAAAGTCAGAATCAATGTATGCATACTTTTGAGAGTAGGCAAAACTTGTGCCAAGTACAACTAATAAAGAGAGAATAAATGATTTCATCAATGTTATTTTTCGAATCAAACGACCAATTTAGTGAATTATTGTAATAAACCGCATATTCATTTGAATTTACTTCTTATAATTCTCCTAAATTCATACCAATAGAGAATGTCATTTTTGGATAATAACCTTTTCTATCTATTGAATTATTGATACTTCCATTTGCATATCCAGATGACCATGTATCTAACTTATCAAATCCCCAACCGTAATCTAATCCTAACATTCCAAACATAGGTAAAAACACTCTAAGTCCAACACCTGCTGATCTTTTCACATTTAATGGATTAAATTGTTTAAATGAAGGGAAACAGTTTCCTGCCTCAGCAAATCCTAAAACGTAAAAGGTTGCTTGAGGATTTAAGGAAATTGGGTATCTTAATTCCATTGTATACTTCGCAATAATTGGATCTCCGGTTGATGATGACACTTGATTGTCTTCATAACCTCTTAAAGCAATGATTTCACGACCTCCCATTTGACTAATACCAGATAAACCTGAACCACCTAATGAGTATCTTTCGAAAGGTGTTAATCCTTTAGTAGCATTATAAGCACCTAAAAATGCAAAACCAAAACGTGTTCTTAATACTAATTTTTTATCAGCTGTTAATGGATTCAACCATTCACCCGTCAATTTAATTTTATAGTATTCCAAGTATTTCATTTTCTCTTGTTGACTCACATTAGAATAATCTTTCCCTGGTTGAAAAACAGAATAAGGCAATGAAGATTTTGCCGTAAATGTGATATTTGAACCACTTTGAGGATAAATAGGTGCACTAATCGAATTACGTTGTAATACATACTTCAAACTGATGTCATTCGCATATCCCGTAGGAAAATTTTGGAAAATAGAATATTTATTTACATCGTAATACTGGTAAGCCAATTCATAATAAGCACTAAAGTAATCATCTGGAAATTTCTTCCTACGTCCTAAACCAAGCCCCATACCTGTTATAGAAACACCACTAAAATTTGGATTAGACCTGAATAGTCCATTCGATGAGATAGCTGTGTGATTAAACCAATATGTCAATGAATTTGGTTTTTTACCACCTAACCAAGGCTCCGTGAATGAAAAATTATATCCTTGATAATATTTACCATTTGTCTGACCTCTAATAGATAAACGTTGTCCATCTCCACCTGGAAGCGGTGACCATGAATCTTTTTTAAAGAAATTCTTTGTTGAGAAATTGTTGAATGTTAAACCAATCGTCCCTATTAATCCAGATCCACCACCAGCATAACTACCTGTAGAAGAAGACATCCCGTTTAATCCTCTACCACCATAACCACCAGATAATTCGATTTGATCTGATGATTTTTCTTCAACAGTATATTCAATATCAACTGTACCATCTGCTGGATTTGGAATTGGATTTATTTGAAAACCTTGTTCGTTGAAATAACCTAATTGGGATAATTCTCGTTGCGTACGAATGATATCATTTCGACTAAATAAATCACCTGGACGAGTTCTAATTTCTCTCCGAATTACATAATCATTCGTTTTTGTATTTCCTTTGATGATGATACGTTTAATACGAGCCTCTTTTCCTTCGATGATTCTCATTTGGTAATTGATATAATTATCAGTTACATTCGTTTCAATCGAGTTTATTTGGAAAAATAAATAACCTCTATCCATGTACAATGATGAAATATCTCTTCCATCTTCACTCATTTTCAGGCGTTTCTCTAAAAGGATTTTGTCGTAGACATCACCACGTTTAATTCCAAGAACTGTATCTAAATAACTTGATCTAAATTTAGTGTTTCCAATCCACTGAACATCTCCAAAATAATATTTTTGACCTTCATTGATTTTAATATTTACGATTAAATTTTTCTCGTTCAAGCTATAAACTGTATCAAAAACGATTGCAGCATCTCTTAAACCTATTGAATTGAATTTATCCAATAGTGCTTGTTTATCCCTTTCGTAGGCCACAGTTGTAAATTTAGATCTTTTGAAAAAACGCCAGAATTGTTTCTCTTTTGTATCTTTCATCGCCATTCTCAATTTCCACGTAGGAATTGATTGATTCCCTTCAATGGTAAGTGATTTAATCTTAATCTTATGATTTTTCTTAATGTCGATCGTAAAAATCTCAGAGTTATTAATCAATGTATCTTTCTGTCTGGTAATATGAACATTAACACTATAATAACCTTTATCTCTAAAATATCCTTTGATTTTATTTTCAGTAACAAATACTAAATTTTCAGTAATTGTTTTTCCTGTGTAAAGACTGATTTCTTCTCGAACTTTATCAGCTTCTCTTTTGTTTACTCCTTTAAATTTATATCTAGATAATTTTGGTCTTGGAGCTAATTTAATAGTTAAGTAAACGATACCATTGATTTCTTTGTCGATTAATATCTCAGCATCTGAGAATAATTCTTCTTTCCACAGATTTTTAATAGCTTTTGAAAATTTCTCTCCAGGAATCATTATTCGATCTCCTGTCCGAAGTCCAGCAATTAACTTTATTGAATTATGATCAAAATTATCTGCCCCTTCAATTTTAATAGGTCCAATTTCATATTGCTTTGGATTTTGGTAATCTATTACAAATTCGCCACCAATTGGAGTTGGTCCATTTGCTTCAACTATTTGAGAATTTACATTCGCTGAAAGTAAACCAACAATTAGAATAAGAAAGATATATTGAACTAATTTCATGCTTATTTATTTAATTGTTCTGAAACCATTCCAAATCTTCTTTCTCTTGATTGATAATTGATAACAGCTTTGTAAAAATCTTCTTTTTTGAAATCAGGCCAAAGAACTTCTGTGAAATAAAATTCTGTATAGGCAATTTGCCATAATAAAAAGTTACTGATTCTATGTTCACCACTTGTTCTGATTAATAATTCAGGATCTGGAATGCCAGATGTACTTAAATGTAAATCCATAGTTTCATCACAGACATCTTCTGATTTTAATTCACCAGTTTCAATTTTTTGAGCAATCTTTTTTACGGCATTTGTTATTTCCCATCTTGAACTATAATTCAATGCTAAGACTAAATTGATTTCTGTATTCTTTGAGGTGATTTCTTGTGCTTTTAGTAATTCAGCTTTACAGCCTTCAGGTAATCCTTGAATATCTCCGATGCTCATTAATCGAACACCACTTTGATTTAATTCATCTGTTTCTCCAGCAATTGTGCGAATTAACAAATCCATTAATCCTTCTACTTCTTCTTTCGGACGATTCCAATTTTCAGTTGAAAAAGCATAGAGCGTAAGGTATTGCACCTTCATTTCTTTTGCCGCTTTTAAAACTTCTCGAACCGATTCAACACCAAAATTATGACCAAATAATCTTTCTTGGCCTTGTTTTTTAGCCCATCTACCGTTTCCATCCATAATGATGGCTACATGCTTTGGGGTATTCGTTAAATCTATTTGTTGTAATAAATCCATCTATCTGTTTTGATATGAGGGCGAAAATAGTGAAATAATCGCAAATAGGGAGTAATTAATTGAAAGAGGTTAACATACCTTAACAAAAAAAGAGGGATTTGGAAGACCAAATCCCTCTATATTTTCTTTTTGGAATAGTTACTCAGCTAATAAAATGATATTATCACCTAACATTTCCAATACACCACCATTGATATCAACTCTAATAATTTTATCATTAGAAGGATCATGTTGAATAAGACCACTCAAGTTGTCTAATTTATCATGATTTACTGGTAAATTAATTTTAACAGTTCCTTTCGCTAATGCTGAAATAATTGGAGCGTGACCTTTCAATACTTGAAAAGATCCATCTAATCCAGGTAATTGAACAGCGTCAACTTCTCCTTTAAAGATTTTTTTATCTGGTGTAATTATTTCTAATTGCATTATAATCTAATTTTAGTTATCAGCTAACATTTTCTCTCCAGCAGCAATAACATCTTCTAAACCACCTTTCAAGTTGAAAGCTGCTTCAGGATATTTATCTAACTCACCATCTAAAATCATGTTGAACGCTTTAATCGTTTCTTGGATGTCAACTAAAACACCTTTTAAACCTGTAAATTGCTCAGCTACGTGGAATGGTTGAGATAAGAAACGTTGAACACGTCTTGCTCTGTGTACGATTAATTTATCTTCTTCAGATAACTCATCCATACCTAAGATTGCAATAATATCTTGTAATTCTTTGTAACGTTGTAATGTTAATTTAACTCTTTGAGCTGTGTTGTAGTGTTCTTCACCTACGATTTCAGGAGTTAAAATACGAGAAGTAGAATCCAATGGATCAACCGCTGGGTAGATACCTAACTCAGCAATTTTACGAGATAATACTGTTGTAGCATCTAAGTGAGCAAATGTATTTGCTGGAGCTGGATCCGTTAAATCATCCGCAGGTACGTATACCGCTTGAACTGAAGTAATAGAACCATTTTTAGTAGAAGAAATACGTTCCTGCATAGCACCCATTTCAGTTGCTAATGTTGGTTGGTAACCTACTGCTGAAGGCATACGTCCTAATAACGCTGACACCTCAGAACCTGCTTGTGTAAAACGGAAGATGTTATCAACGAAGAATAAGATATCTTTACCTTGTCCATCTCCTTCACCATCACGGTAGTACTCAGCCATTGTTAATCCTGAAAGAGCAACACGAGCACGAGCACCTGGAGGCTCATTCATTTGTCCGAAAACGAAAGTAGCTTTAGATTCTTTCAATTCATTTACATCAATTGAAGCGATATCCCATCCACCTTCTTCCATACTGTGCATGAATTTTTCACCGTAGCAAATAATTCCAGACTCTAACATCTCACGTAATAAGTCATTACCCTCACGAGTACGTTCACCTACACCAGCGAATACAGATAAACCTGAATACGCTTTTGCGATATTGTTAATTAACTCTTGAATCAATACAGTTTTACCTACACCTGCACCACCAAATAAACCAATTTTACCACCTTTTGCATATGGCTCAATTAAGTCAATTACTTTAATACCTGTAAAAAGTACTTCAGTGGCAGTTGATAACTGATCAAATTTCGGAGCTTCACGGTGGATTGACATACCATCTGAATTATCAACTGTATTGATACCATCAATAGCTTCACCAACTACGTTAAATAATCTCCCTTTGATTTTATCTCCAGTAGGCATTTTAATTGGGCTTCCTGAAGAAATCGCTTCCATACCTCTTGTGAATCCATCAGTTGAATCCATAGAAATAGTACGAACAGAGCTTTCACCAACGTGAGATTGTACTTCTAATATTACTTTTGTTCCATCAGCTTTGTAAACAACTAATGCATCATAGATGTTTGGAAGTGTAACATTCTTTTCGAATCTTACATCAACTACAGGTCCGATAACCTGAGAAACTTTTCCTTTAATTTCCGACATTACAGCGCCTTTTTTAAAATGAGTTCTGAATTTTGGGTGCAAAGATAGGGCATTTATTTTAAAGATTGATAGATTTTTTCACTTTTTATAATTAAGAAATTATTATTTTGTAATTACTGTCATAAAAAAAATGAAAATTTTATTCATTAATCATCAATCTTGAATTAAAAATTTATTTTTCAATAATCATAAATGTGTTCTATTTGAACTCTATCTTTTACAGTAGCATTAATCAGTTCATCTAAATTTGGGACCAAAGTTGCAATGGCAATTCTTTTCTTATTATGATTTGAAGGAATAGGTTGTGTTAATATTTCTATCGTGTTTGGATACTTTTTTTCAAATTTGGAAGGGACAATTATAGTTACTAAAATAGCAGAAGTATTTCCACCAATTTCTTTGAATTTACCTCCTTTTTTTACGATATCTACAGCAGCATTATTAAATTTATCATATCTTGGTAAATAAATTAAAACAGCCTTGTCTTTATAAAGTGAATCAATGTTTTTTTTTGAAAAGTTTCGTGGACGTTTCTCTAATACGATTGGGGTTGTTTCTTTTGAAGATCCATAAATTGATTGAGATCCAATTCCGATTAATTTACCGTAAACATATTTAACAAGTAATTCAGAAGTTAATATATATTTTCTTTCTAATTTTCTAAAAAAATGATCACCAATAAAAGATGTATTTGTCCACAAATCTTTTAGTTGATTTTTGAAATTATATTCATACCAAGGTCGGTCTTTAATGAAGTCAACATAGGATTGGGTAAACTTAGCATTAAATTTATCTTCCTCCGTAACAACATAATGAGTGTCAGTAATTCTACCCACAATTGTTTCATACCAAGCCTTCACTGAATATTCAACAGACGAACTTATTCCAATAACCCATATCATAAGATGATAGGTAAAATCTACTTTATAACTTTCTTTCACTTGGTTATTCATGATTTCATAACCTTCCCAAATTTGAGAAGTTTGCTCCATAAATGGAAAAGTACTAGAAGTTCTATGATTAAAATAAGATGCTTGTTCTTCGGGACAATAAACTAAATGCCATTCGGGATAAGACATGAATGATATATACCCTGTACGAATTTCCTTCTTTGAAATATAAGGATTTGTATTTCTTTTAAACCATTCTTTGTCAATGTTTTCAGCTGATTTGATTGTTGTTGGCTCTTCTTTTTTTAAATAGGAAATAAAAAATGCTAACGAACATGAAATAACTGTAAGGATAAATAATCGTTTCATATTTTACAATTTAGTAAATAAAATCAACGCATTGTCTGAAGGATCTTTTTCTTGAAATATTCGTTTTCCATCATCCATAAAACCAAAAGTTGAAATTAATTTTGACCATTCATCTATCGATTTAAACGATCTAAATTCCGCTATATTTTGTTCCCATGGTGTAGATAAACCAAGATTAAAAACAGTATGAACTAAAGAAACAAAGTCTTTCATTTCATTTGTTTTTACGTCATGATCTCTCAAAATAAATTTCCCACCTTTTTTTAAAACTCTATAAACAGATGCGATGTAATCATTTAATTTCTCAGTAGGGCAATGGTGTAAGCCTATATGACATGTGACCAACTCTAAACTTTCATCAGGTATCATTGAGTTTGTAATAACTTGATAATTATTCAGTGGTAAAAATGTCCCAATTTTTTTGAATTGACCTCTTTCAAACAAGTCCCCAATTGAATTTGAAGGTGTGATATCATTTGTTAAATAGATAGACCCTTTAATCGTTATTTTTTTTCTTAAATCACTTATGTATCTTCCTGTTGAACCGATTTCTAAATATCCATTTATACTTTTTGTATCTTTTAACAATTCTAAAACTTGGCGAGACATTTCTCGTTTTTGTTTTTTAAGTGCGGGTAATGCAAAAGTTAACTCCGATAAAAAAGGTTTAATTTTAGCTAAGTCTTTTTGAACAGTCCGGTAAATCTCTTCATCAGTATTAAACTCTTTAGAATAGGTTGATAATAAATAATGAAATTTATCTTCAGGATATAAATGAAAAATCAACTGTAAAAAACGATAGAAATCATCACTTAACTTTTGATTTGTGAATACACTTTTAAATTCTGAGTATGTTGCTGTCATATGCCTATTTATTAGATTTCTTATAATACGTATCCCAAATCACATTTCTAAATTTATAATTCGGGTCAAGTTCATTTTTTAGATCAAATAATTTCTTTGCATTTGGGTACGCTTGATGGAATTGTTCACTAGTTGCATGTGTTTGATATGGTAAATAATACGAGCCATCAAATTCTAGAACTGCATTAATTAATTCTCTTGTCCAAATACCTACTTTGTTTTTTTCTACTTCACTCGTAAATTGTTTGTAATAAATCACGAAAGCAAATACTTCTTCTTTTGCCCAAGCAAGCAGGGATCCGCTATCTTCTTTAGCATGTCGAATTGAGATATTGATCACATTTACATCAAATCGAATAAAAATTTCGGACATTTTTTCAAGAAATGAATCGAAAGAATTTACTGGAACAAAATATTCTTGCAAAACATAGGTACTTGTAGTTCTTGATTCTGGTTCCAATTCTAGGACATCATATCCTGCTTCATAATTTCGCCAATGAATTTTTTTACGAGAATAATAGAAAGGATCAATAATATGTTCTCTTCTCCACTTTCCAAACTTACTTTTACTGAAAGAATCAATCATATATCGTTCGATTGGATAGGAGGAAGCTAAAGGCATCAACCTATCTTTAACAGTTGCGTTTTCATTCGTTTTTACCCAACTTACTGCCCGAATATTTTTGTAATAGGGTGGATAAATATCACCATTATGGAAAATAACATCTTTATTTTCACGAATATTATTAAAGAAGAAATTTTTGTATTCCTGTGATTCCATTTTAATATTTTCTCGCTTCATTAATTCATTATCTTCTAGTTCTAATTCAACTGAAACAATGATTCCAATTGCATTGTAACATCCAATACAAGCATAAAATAATTCAGAGTTATTATCTGGAGACACTTGTTTTAATTCTCCATTTGCTAAAATAATCTCTAAAGATTTTACCGATAAAATTAATGGTCCTAAACCAATATAACGTCCATGGACATTAACACTCAATGAGCCCCCAACCGTAAAATTGGCATAGCTCTGCATTATTTTAACACTTAAATTTTCAGGATCAATAATTCGTTGGATATCACACCATCTAACGCCTGCTTCAACTTTAATTGTTTTTGAATTTGGATCAAATTCTAATATTCTATTCAATCCTCGCAAATCAATATGCATACTATATGGACTTGCAGTTTGTCCGCCCATACTAAAACGGCCTCCTCCAATGCAAATTGGATATTCAGTTGATTTAATAATTTCTAAAAGTTCAACTTTACTTTTTGGAGCAACTACTTTTGAGACTAATATGGGATTTAATCTAGTAATGTCGTTTACTATTCTTTCACCAGTTTTTAGATGAGGTATAAATTCTGCGTCACCATTTATGTAATAATCGGTCGATAAACCTTGAACAGCTCCATATTTATTAGATGTATTATTTCCTCGTTTAAATCCGAGCAAATAAATCAAATAAAATGGACCTAATACTGGAACTAAAATAACCCACAACCAATAACCAGATCGATTAAAATCGTGTAGTCTCTTTAAGGCAGTGCAAAATAATGACCACACTAAAACGGGGTATAGAACCCATGTACTAGGATAATTTATAGCTAGCTCAATAACGGTATAAAGCACATAAAAAGTTGCCCAAATAAAAATGGAGGACATCCAATAATAAGCTCTATTTATTCGTCCTCTAGTTGTGAAAAGTAAATAACTTACAGGTAGTTTATCTTTGATTTCCATTTCTAATAATTTTATCAATTCCTCACTCTTCCTTTACTACACTCACCCATTTCCCAGCAGATTTTGCATAAATTGAATGATCGTACATTGCTTCAGAATAAAAAGAAGGCATATAGAATTTTCCTGAATAAGTGGCGTTAATTTTCAAACGTATTGTTTTAGTTTCCCCAGGAGGTAGATCATAATAGCTATTCACACGATCATCACGAATATCTTGATAACGAATTCCAGCATTTTCTGAAGTTTCATCCATTCGACTATTGTGAATTTCCCAACCACTTGGAAAAATTTGTGTTAATGACATTTCCCTGAAAAAACGTTTTGTTGGGTTTGAAAGTGTTACTTCGACAACAAACTCTTTTCCTTGAGTGATTTTATCAATACTCATTTCTTCACCTTTTGAGTCTTTATATTTTACACTCATTGTCAAATCTTTTGAGCCTTTCGATGAATTACTTTCAAGTGGAATACCTTCGGTAATAATCGAAATGAAAAGTGTACTTTTCCCAAGATTTTTAAATGAAATATTTGTTTTCTTTTTAATGTCATTTTCGTTAAACTTCACTTGTTGCAAACGTTTATTAGACGTTTTTTCAACAGCTCCTGTAGCGTTTAAATTATAGCTGTAGTTAAGCGTCGAATTTTCTCCATTTAAACCTGCATATTCGCAAAGTGCTAGTAAACCAAAAGCAGTTTCGTTAGTGCTCATCCATTTTTCAGAACCTAATGCTTTAGCAAGGTCTTTAACTAAAGGAGTTGCTAATTGTTTTTTATCCATTAAACTCAACGTTTCAATGATCATCGCTTGATCCCTCGTATTTGTTCCATAGGTGTAAGATAACTCTCTATATTTCTCAACTGTTGTAGGTAATTTTGAAATTATTTTTTCTGCAACTTCATGTTGACCAACTAATTCATAAGCTGCTGCTAATCTCCATTTTGCAATTGAAGAAATATTTTTCTCTTCTCTTAATCGGTTCATTGCTCCTAATTCAGCTTGGTTACCAAGCGCCAGAACATATAATCGATAAGCTTGAATCAATTGATAAGAATCTTTTCCTTTTGAATGTGTAAAAACATTATTTGAACTCGACCAGTTTCTAGCTTGTTCTTTCTGAAATCTAAACCATTTTGTTTTTAAATTAAGTGGAATTTTATACCCTTTTTTCTCTGCTTCTAGCATAAAATGGCCAGCATAATTTGTCCCCCATTCATTTTCCATTCCTTCACCTGGCCAATATGAAAAGCCTCCATTGGCTGTTTGAAATCGTTGTAATCTTCTAATCCCTGCCTTAATATTTTCTGTTATTTTATTTTTGACATTCTCATCAATATCTTTAATATTTCCTGCTAATAATTGAGGGAAAACAGATGATGTGGTTTGTTCAATGCAACCATGTGGATATTTCACTAAATATTTTAATCGTTTTTCAAAGCCAAAAGATGGCAGTGTTGAAAATTCTACAGTTGCACCGTTTGTACCAGTAATTCCTGAAAATGCAATGGAAGATTTTATTTCTTTACCTGGTTCAATCACTAACTCAGTTGATTCGAACATTACTGGATTAGAAGGTCTAATATCTATTTCAATTTCATCAACTGCAGTTTCATTTCCGCTGGTCGCAATAATTTTCACCTTTGCGATTCCAAGTTTTTTAGCAACGCTTAATTTAAAGTTGATTACATCATCTCCAATGTCTTCAAAATGAATAGATTTTTCTGGTTTTCCATCTATTTTAAAAAATTCATTCACTTGAATTTGAACCTTCACATCTTTCACAAATTTTTCCATTGCGAAAACATTTACAGGTAAATTAACCACTTCTGATGGCCCTAAAACTCTAGGTAAAGATGCTAATACCATTAATGGCTTTTTCACAGCAACTGTTTTTTCTGCAGAACCGTAGGCTGATTCATTTCGTGCTACTACCATTACGCGAACCGAACCAATATAATTTGGAATTGCAACAGTATGCGTTTTCGATTCACCTGGTGCTAAGTAAAAAGTGCCAATAAATTTAACCATTGGTTTAAAGCGGTTGGCTTTATTTCCTTTACCATAGTTTAACTCACCATCTCCACCAATACTTAATAATTTATCTAATTTACCAGCATATGCACCTATAACATCATCGTACATGTCCCATGTTTTTATACCTAATGCTTCTCTGGCGTAAAAAGAATTCCATGGATCAGGAGTTTTAAAGCGTGTTAAATCAAGAAGTCCGTCATCAACAATCGCTATTGTGTAGGTCATTCCTTTCCCATCCTTTTCATGGATTGTAATTTTGTTCGTTGATTCTGGTCGAATTTCATCTTTCATATCAATTAACGGCGAAATATGCGTCAATGGATCATCGACAATTATTGGAATAACGCCATACATGCGAATTGGCAAATCATTTTTAGTGTTTGCATGCGGTTGAATTAGAGTGATGTGTATAAACGAATTAGGAGCCATGTCTTTCGTTGCTTCTAATTCATGAATAGTTTCACCTTTCTTTGTACTTATCCAATATTTTTTCAAAATTTTAGATCGAGTCTCTACACTAATCAGCGCTCGACCATTTGAAGGTGATGGAATTGAAAGTTTAATTTTATCGCCTGTTGTATATTTCTCAAAATCACTTGTGAAATTTAGCATACTTGCATTTTCATTGTTCGTTCTATTCCCTCGTTTTAAATAGGGCCAATCTACAGAAATTATTTTTCCTGTTTGATGATTTCCTTCCAAATCTGTAACTGTAATTAAAAACCTACCATAGTCTGGATAGTCGATTTTAAAAGGAAAATTAGCTTTTCCATCTAGAGCGGCAATTGTAGTATCTTGAACAACCAATGTGCCATTTTTTGCCATGTAATTTGCTAAATCTTCTTCATCTTTTTCATACCACCATTTCCATTCTAGACGGTAAACCTTTACTTGAAGTTTAGCAACTTTTTTCAATGCACCCAATTCTGAAAGAGCAACGATATTCATATTGTATTTCGTTCCGGTTTCAAGTGTGTTATCTGCAGTTTTAATCTTTGGTATTTGTAAACCAATGTATGTTTCAAAAGGGGAATAAATTTTCGTACATCGATCAATGCTAAAATCACCACTTTCTTCATATACTTTTGAAATGTAGGTTGCTCGTAACTTACCAGGAGAATTATTTCCCACATTCAATTTTGTTTTGATTTTAGCTTCGCCTAATGCATTCAATTTACCATCAAATACACTTTCTTCATTTGAAGCAAAATATCGTAATGGAGAATCAAATTCATAATTCGAGAATTTATCAAAACGTGTTTTAGCCATTTGAACTGATACACTTACACTTGTTTTTAAATTCTTTGCAATTGCACCATGTAACCATTGAACTTTCATGGAAGCAAAACTATCCCTGGCTGTGGTTTTATCCATGTCCAAGTATATTTTCAATCGATTGGGTTTGACCGTTTCTATTTTGATGTTTTTGGTAAATTTTTTATTACCGACAGTAGTTATCGCGGTATAATTTCCAGTAGGTGCTTCTCTATTAACTGCTGTTCTAAAATCAAAAACACCATTTATATTGTTTGTTTTGGTCATTTGCTGTACAATTTGACCATTCGGATCGAAAAGTTCAAATTTAACAGGATGGTTATCAGGTAATAAACGATCTTTATTTTCTAGCATAAAAGTTAAATATAACGAATCACCTGGTCGCCAAACCCCACGTTCACCATAAATAAAACCTTTAATTCCTTTTTGAACTTGTTCTCCTTCTATGTCGAATTTACTCAATGAATTTGCGTACCCATCGGCTAATTTTAAATAACCTCTCTGCTTACCATACTTAGCGACCATTAAAAATGGTTTTTCTTTTAGTTTAATTTCAAGCATCCCATTTTCATCTGTTTTACCTGAAGCAATTAATTGTTTCGTATAGTCAAAATATTGAACTTCTGCATTTTCTATTGGATCAGTAGTGATCATATTATTTATAAAAGCATGTGAAAGTTTACTTTCATCAACTTTAAAAATCATTCCTAAATCAGAAGCTAGAATATTTCTACTTACAGCTTTACCTAAATAATATTGGTCTGAACAAGGTGATTCATCTTCAGAAAAGTATTCCCATGTATCAAAGCCATCTTCATATCCCCATTCGGTCCATGCTTCTTCATTCCAATTTGGATCAACTTCGTAAAATCCAACATCACTGCTTTCTTCATTGTCGTTTTCTTCATTTTCTTCGGAACTACAATCGCACAAAGCATCCTCTTTATTAAATTTGATTGAAACACGATAAATTGCACCAGGATCAGGTTGAATTAATTTCCCTAAGTCTATTACGTGTTGATTCCATTGTTTTAGGTTCATCGATTTGTCATAATTCAGAGCAATTTTTTTCTTTGCTACAACTTTACCATATCTTGTTAAACCATCAGCTCCATCTAAATCATTTACTTGTAAAAAATGATGAATATTGTTCTCGAAAATTTTAAAAACCCTAACTTCCACTGCTTTTAAACTAACTGCTTCGAATGGAAAAATTAAACCGCTTGAATTAGGTAAGATTGAGCCACTCCCTTTAATTCTTACCAAAGGTTTTGGTTCTTCAAAATATAAATCAGTAGAATATGCTTCAAGCATATTGTAACCTTTACTATTTTTTATTCCATTTGAGACGAAAAGTTTTCTATTTCCAAGTATCCGCTTAGGTACATAAATCGTAACCGTGTTGCTACTAATTTTGAATGTTGGATTTTCAATACCTTCTAAGGTAATAATCCCTTTTAAATTTTGATTTAATTGAATCGGTTCGCTAAACATTAATTCAACAGATTGATCTCCATAATCTATGATTTTTGAATTTTCCACTGTAAAATCACCTAACGCACTAACAATTATTTCTTTCGATCCTCTGCTATATGAATTAATTGCTTCACCATTCCAAGTAATTAATACTTTACCCTCCGTTTTTTTTCTTTCTACACTATCAATTTGAAAATTGTATTCATTTTCTTCATATGATTCTAGAATTTTTACCGGTAATTCTTTTCCATTTTGAACTGCTTTTATTGTTTGCTTTAAAGTTGCAGTATCTGCTTCATCAGAAGTTTTTATTGTTCCATTTATGTATTGCCATTCAATATCATAATCATCGTTTGATTTTAGACCGTAAATGTCAACATACATTTTTTGTTGATAGGTTGAAAATTGAAATGGAAAAATTTCTAAACCATC
>CANGHX010000025.1 GCA_947453715.1 Flavobacteriales bacterium
AATAAATCAGGATTGAAAACATGGACTGTAGCTTCAGGAGCAGTAGTGAGATTAGCTTCAAATTTAGTAACAGCTGCGACTTCTTCTTCAGTTGACGCTGTAACAGTTTCTGGGACATTGATTTTTGGAACAGGAAGTACAGACGGTTCAACAAATTATTATGTAGATGTTTCTTCTTCATCAAGTGATGCAGGAGATTTATTCACTTTGAATTCGGGTGGGATATTAAAAATTACAAGTTCAGACGGGATTACTTATTCGGCAACTTTGGGTAATATTAGGACAAGTGGTTCATCTGCAAGATATTCTTTGAATGCTGGAGGTATATACCATTATGTAGGAGATGCTGTCCAGAACACTGGAGATGCACTTCCTGCCTCGATTTCGGGTCAACTAATAATTAATAATACTTCTAGTGTTTCTTTATCAGGAGTTTCATTGTCACAAGCTACTACTATAACTGGTACTGTGACTTTGACAGCAGGTATATTGACAACGACGTCTGCTAATTTGCTTACAATAAATAATACCTCAACTTCAAGTATTTCTAGTGGATCTAGTACAACTTTTGTTTCTGGACCAATTAAATGGATAATGGCAACTTCTTCTGCTTCAACATATGTTTTTCCAACTGGAAAAGGGGGTAGATATTTACCATATTCATTTGGTAATTATACTGCTACAACACCAAATGTCACAGCAGAGGCGTTTGCTACATTTTCTACAGGAAGCGTTACAACACCTGCTTCTTCATTTTTAGGAGGAGAATATTGGACTGTAACCTATGCAACAAATGCAATTACAAATGGCTATGTTTCAATAGGAAAGAGTTCTTCTCTAGGGTCATACACTTTAGTAGGTACTGCTGCAACAGTTAATGGTGTGTATTCTTCATTAGGAGGAAGTATATCAGGAAATACTATTACAGGAACAACTTCGGTAGGTGCTATTGTTTCGGGAACTACCAGATATTACGCGATGATTGCAGGAGGTGCATGTTCTACCTATTCTGGAACAATAACAGTTGGTCCAACAGCGACGTTTAACAGTTTAACTCATGGATTAGCGGTTTTAAAATCTTGTGGTTACACGGGCAGCATTATTTTAGAGTTACAGTCAAATTATGATGGGACAAGTAATACTGAAACATTTCCAATTGTTTTTACATCTTCAGGTAATTTTACACCAAGTAGTATAAAAACGGTTACTATTCAGCCAGCATCAGGAGTATCTTCATCACTTACGATTACTGGAAGTAGTACAACTTCGTTAATTCAGTTAAACGCGGTAACATATATCACTTTTGACGGAAGACCCGGAGGTTCAGGTTCAAATAAGTATTTAACTATTTCAAATACAAGCACAGCTACAGGAGGTTCGGCAGTTCAATTAATTAATGACGCATCGAATAATACGATAAAATATTGTGATTTAACTTCTAGTTATCTTTCCTCAACTGCTGGCGTAATAGAGTTTTCGACTACTACAGGTACTACTGGTAATGATAACAATTTAATCACATATTGTTTGATAGATGGAGGTGCAGGAACTACAGTGTCGCCAACTACGGGAATAGCAATTAATGGTATTTATTCTTATGGAACTTCAGCTAAAACAAATAGTGGTAACCAAGTGACTTATTGTGAAATATTTGATATGTTTAATTCAAATGCATCTGGAGTGACTAGCTTTATCTTATTAGATGCTTATAATGATTCTTGGACGTTTGATAATAATAGTTTTTATCAAACTTCAACAAGAACAGCAACAGGAGCCCATACAATAAATGGTATTAGGATTGATGATGGAAGTGGCTATGTAATCACCAGTAATTATTTTGGAGGAAATGCTGCATTATGTTCTGGAACATGGACGCAAAATAGTTCAAGTACTTATTATACAATTTTCTATGGAATAAATTTAGCAGTAGGAACGTCTTCTTCAACATCTGTACAAGGAAATACTTTTAAAGGATTAACATGGGATATAAAAGGTACAAGCAATGAATGGGCTCCTATTTATGTAACTTCAGGAAATGTAAATATTGGAACGACTTCAGGAAATATTATTGGAGCTACTACTGGTACATCTACAATTCAGTTAGTAAATACTACAGGAACCCCATTGGTTTATGGAATATATTCTTCTTCAACAGGAACTGTTTCCATTCAAAACAATATAATTGGTGCTATTTCAACATGTAATACAAATGTTTCTTTTACGGTTTATGGTATAAAAACTTCAGGCGCTGCTGGAATATATACTATTTCTTCAAATACAATCGGAAGTAATACAACAGCAAATTCAATTACTGTTGGAGGAACATCTACTACTTCAGGAGTTAGTAAATTTTATGGCATTGATAATTCTGCTACTGGTTTAACTACAATTTCTTCTAATACAATAAAAAATTGCACAGTGTATGGAACTAGTACGACCGCTACTTTGTTTTATGGAATAAATAATACTGGAGGTGCTGACAATAGTGTTATTTCATCTAATACAATTTCAACAATTTCAAACACTGGTTCGAGTGCCGGTTCAGGTGGATCTTCATATGGGATTAATCAATCAGCAGTTGCAACAATGTCGGTTTCTAATAATACTATTTCTAGTTTTACTATTGATAATGGCCAGTTTAGAGGAATTTCATTTGTTCCTACAACATCAAGTTCCAAAACATATACTGTTACGAGTAATACAATAAAAACAATTACTGCTGCAGCGACTACTGGAGCAAATACTGTTGGTGATTATTGTGGTGTTTATATTTCAAGCACTGGAAATACTTATAATTTAAATACAAATTTAATTCAATCCTTAACCGGAACAACCACAACTTCAAATTATTATATTTTAGGAATTTATTCAGTTGGTGTAACAACTCAACCAGTAATAAATATGACTGGAAATATAATACAAAGTATTGAAAATTATAGCACAGCTACTGGATCATCAAATTACATAGGTGGCATTGAAATAACTTCGACATCTTCAACTGCTAGTTTATATAAAAAAAATATCGTTAGAAAACTTTATATGGATGCTGCAGGAACTAATTCGTCTATGGCAGGAATAAGTATTTCTTCTACGAGTAATACATTAGTTAATAATTTTGTTAAATTGACTAATTCTCAAGATGGAACAACTGATGTTACTTTAAGAGTTCAAATGAAGTCCTTAGTGCTTGGTGCAAGCAGTACAAATGTGTTATATTACAATACGATTGTAATGGGAGGGAATTCAGGTGCTGCATCAAATAATGGAGATTCATATGCTTTGTTTATTGGAAATTCATCAACAAATACATTGAAAAATAATATTATTCAAAATACGAGAGCTCATTCTACAAATCATGTTCATAGATGCCTTCAAATTGGGTCTACAAATTCATGCACAAATACTTTAAGCAATAATTATTATGTTGGTGTCAATACTACAAATTATGCTGTTATAAATGGAAGTACTTATACTAATGCGACATATAGTGGTGGTTCAGGTTCAACAAATGCAACAACTGGATTAACTATTGCAATAGATGCTGCTGTAACAGAAACAGGTTCGATAACGGGGATTACTGATTTGTATACTGCAGGAGGAACTGATTGTAGAGAAGATTTATATGCTAACACTTCTATAAGAAACGTGTCAGGTCAAGCAGGAGGACATCAAGGCTGTTATGAAGCTGGTCAAGGAAATTATTATTGGGTAGCAGGAACTGGAAATTGGAGCGATTATTCAAATCATTGGGCATACGTATCAGGAGGTCCAGCTTGTGCAATTGCAGTGCCTTCAACTACTTCAAATGTTTATTTTGACGCTAATTCTAGTGCAGGAATATGCACAATTGATGCCGCAGCAACTTGTTTGGATTTTACCGGTACTGGATATACTGGTACAATTGCAGGTACTTTTGGATTAACTATTTCAGGAAGTCTTACAATTGGTTCTGGAATGACTTGGTCTCATACAGGAACTACTACTTTTAATGCTACTTCTGCAGGTAAAACGATTACGCCGAATAGTGTTTCTGTTGCTTGTCCATTAACATTTAATGGTTCAGGAGGTGGATGGACATTGGCGGGTAATTTAACAACTACTTCTACAAATGCATTTACACTTACAACAGGGACTTTGAGTTTAGCCAGTTATACATTATCGATAGCAGGTGATTTCACAAAAGCAACTGCTTTTACTTTTACTCCTTCTACTGGTACAGTTAATTTTACTGGGAATTCATCATCAATAAATGGGACTACCGGATCTCCTACGTTTTATAATTTGACTTTGAATAAGACGACAGGTCAGACCTTAGGCTTGGGGGGAAGTGCAACTTCAATTACTTGTTCTAATAATTTAACTATTACAACAGGAACGCTAGCTGTTGGAGCTTTTACTGTCACAGTTACTGGAGCATCTGTGAATTCTGGAACAATAACGCTATCAACTGGTACTTATGATGCAAATGGTTCATTTGATGGAACGGGAGGTGCTGTAACTTTTTCAGATGATGGCTTTCTGTATTTAGGCGGTGCTGTAACTTCCTTAGGATCCTTAACCAATTCTTGGGGTGCTAATGCTACTACTGGTTCAACTGTAGTTTATGATTATGCAGGTGCACAATCTGTAGCTGCTGTTGATTATTATAATTTAACGATTAATGGTTCAGGAACAAAAACGTTAGCTGGGAATATTGATATTGGAGGCTCTAATGGGGAAGGCGTTTTGACAGTTGCTTCAGGCTGTACTTTTGCTATTGGAGATAATACGATCACTCATATTGAATTACATGATTTTTCTTCAACATATAATAGTGCTGTTGTAGGAACAGTTACTTTGAATAACGGTAATTGGACTCCAACCTATGGTCAAAATGCTCAATTAGTTACAAGTGGTTCAATTACTGTTACGGGTACGGGCATAATATATCTGAGAGGTGGTGGCGGGCATACCTTAGGTACACTTACACCTGGTTCAGGAACAGTTTATTACACTCGAAATGGAACAATGAATGTTCAAGCAAATACATTTAATCATTTAATTATAGCAGGAACCTCTGGAGCAAAAACGTTAGCTGGAAATGTCACGGTGAATGGAGATTTTACAAATTCATCTTCTGGTTCATCGTTTAGTGCTTCTTCCTACACTTTGACATCTAAAGGGAATTTTATTAATGATGCAACATTTAATGCTGGAACAGGCACAGTAACATTTAATGGTACTTCTGCACAGTCTTTATCTGGAACTACAGATCCAGCTTTTTATAACGTAACTATGAATCATTCTTCAACTGGAGTAACAGCGAGTTTAAATTTTTCAATTACGAATACATTAACTCTAACTGCAGGTAAATTAATTGTTCAAGGCTACACTTTGACATTGGGTGTTTCAGGTTCATCTGCAGGCACGGTTTCAGGCGGAGGATCATCTACTTATGTGGTTGCCTATGATAATTCAGGAACAATTGGCTATTTTAAACGCTTTACAACTGCAACAGGTGTTACATATGCTTTACCAATAGGTGATGCTACAAATTATTTACCTGTTAATTTAAATTATGCATCTGCAACATTATCGAATGCATATTTAACAGCTTATACAAAAGCATCAAAAGTTACGGGACTGTCGTCGTCTATTACAAATTATATTAATAGATCTTGGGAAGTTACACCGACAGGGGCAAGTTCATATACCTACACGATTGATTATACATTTGTTACCGGTGATGTTGTTGGTTCGAAAGCAGGTATGTTACCAATTAAATTAAGTGGTTCAACATGGTACAAACCAACGTCAACTTCATTTACTAATGGAACAGCTCAAGGATCAGGATCTTTTGACGGTGCATTTAAATTGACATGGTCTGGGTTAACAACATTTAGTTTATTTGGAGGAGCAGTAGATCAGGCTGTTGCATTGCCAGTCGAACTTTTAACTTTTGATTTAAAACCTTACAATAACAATGTTAAATTAAATTGGAAAACAGCTTCTGAAATTAATAATGATTACTTTTTAGTTGAACGAAGTGCTGATGGATCTACATTCAAAACGATTGCTAAAGTAGATGGAGCAGGAAATTCAACTCATACGATATCTTATTATTTAATAGATCAGGAATTTGAAAAAACAGTTAATTATTATCGATTAATTCAAATAGATTTTAATGGTAGCCAAACTCCTTCTGAAGTATTATCAATTGATATGTCAAAACATGAAGGAGTAATTGTGATGACTGTAAATACTTTAGGACAAGAAGTAAATCAATCTTATTCAGGAGTTGTATTTGATATTTATTCTGATGGATCTTCTGTTAAGAGAATACAATAACTTGCTTTAAATTAATTATTTATAAATAGTATATTAATTTTTCAACAATATATCGGTTTAGTATTATATTTTTAAAATTATTATTGAATCGTTTGTTTTTTTGAATTAAATTTGAATCAGAATTTTTATTGAAACCCTTGAAGTTGAGTCTTTGACTGTGAACTGAAACCAATAAAAATGAAATAGACATTCGTCAATTTTATGATTCGCATAGGTTTAACATTTATTCTAACCTTATTCTTAATCACTTTTACATTTTCTCAGCAGCTAATCATCAATGAGGTGTCACAAGGAACGAATTCAGGTGAATATGTCGAATTTGTTGTGATTGGAAATCAAATTTGTACATTACCTATACCTTCGATTGATTTGAGAAAGGTTATTATAGATGATAATAATGGCTATTTTGCCCCCGGATCAGGAACAGGAATTGCAGCAGGAGCAGTTCGTTTTGCAGATAATGTATTTTGGTCGGCAATTCCCCAAGGAACGTACATTGTAATCTATAATGAAGCCGATAGAAATAGTGCTATTCCAGCTGATGATATTTCTTTTACGGATGGGAATTGTCGAATAATATTACCAGCTTCTTCAACTTTATTGGAAGTAACTAACGTTAATAGCCCTTCAACTTTAACTAATTTATACCCTCCAAATGTAAACTGGGTTGTTGGTGGAAATTGGGCTCCCTTGGCAATGAGTAATACAAATGACTCCTTTCAAATTCCAAATTTGCAAGTAAATGGTACACCTTTGCATGCAGTAAGTTGGGGGAATAACACAAATGGTGCTATCGTATATTTCTCAGGTACATCAACAAATAAAGTATTCTCATTTACAAACACTACATCTAACGACTGGAATAATCAATCCAATTGGGTTTCGGGAACAGTTGGAGTAAATGAAACACCAGGCGCTGCAAATAGTCCGGAAAATGATAGTTGGATAGGTTCAATGAACCCACAATGTGGTATCGTTCCACAATTGACATTAAATACAATCAATCAAAATGAATCCTGTTCAGGTTTATGTAATGGTGCTAGCTCAGTTTCGGTTTTGAATGGAACGTCTTCTTATTCTTATTTATGGTCAAATGGAGCAACTACTCAATCTGTGTCTAATTTATGTGCTGGTAATTATTCTGTAACTGTTACGAGTAATGACTTTTGTCCAATATCATCAACAATTGCGGTTACAATTCAAAGCGGAATATTATTGAATCAATTATCCATAGATTCTGTAGGGATATTGACTTTAAATGAGTCGCCTATTCAATTGGTTTCTAATGAAATTGGAGGAGTATGGTCATCAAATTGCAATACATGCTTAAATTCTACGGGTAATTTTAATCCAACAAATTCTGGTATTGGAACTTTTCAGGTTTGTTATGAATTAGGATCTGGACAATGTACAACAAATACTTGTATTTCAATTTCAGTTATTAATCCTTGCACTCCTCAATCTACATCAGAAATGCGTACAATTTGTCCGGGTGATTCTATGCTTATTTCGAATAACTGGGAAACAAACTCGGGTACTTATACTTCTACCTATTTGAGTGTAACAGGTTGCGATAGTATTCATACAACTCAATTATCTCATTTTGAAGTTAAAGATATTCAAGAATATAAATCTTTTTGTACTTCGGATTCCATAAAGATTCATGATAAATGGTTTTCTAATCCTGGAATTTACACACAAAGTATTCAGAATTCAGATGGATGTTTTTACAATTATACAGTCAATTTGATAGAAGAAATTTGTAATACAGAACCATTTTTAGTTTTTATTCCCAATGCCTTTAATCCTGATGGAGGTAAAATCAATAATGAATTTGGAATAGTTGTAACAGGTGGAAAGGTTAAAGATGGATTTATCATAAATCGTTGGGGCGAAATATTATTTAATTTTTCAGAAGATAACACATCTTGGAATGGTTTAAACAGCAAAGGTCAAGTTGCTCAAGATGGAGTTTATACTTATGTAGTAAATTGTATTTCAGATTCAAATGAAGAACAAAAATTTGTTGGATTCGTTACTTTAATCAAATAATTTACTATTTCAATAAGTTAACATGCCCCACGATCTGTTTACGATCATCATTTTTAACATCTGAAAATTCAATTTTCCAAATATAAGTATCAGTTTGACACATTTCATTTCCAAATGTTCCATCCCATCCTTCGTTTTTATCAGTTGATTCAAATATTAATTCTCCCCATCGATTAAAAATCATCATTGAATAATTATCTTGACTTACTTGATCATTGAAAAATGGTTTAAACTCATTGTTAAATTCATTTCCATCTGGAGTAAAACTATTTGGAACATAAAAAACTATATTTTGAACTACATTTAATATTTCAATAATAGTATCTGTACATCCATTTTCAGAGTAAGCGATTAATTGAACAGTGAAGTTTTGTTTATCGCTGATAGAATAATCATTGGAAGGATTTGTTGATGTACTTTGATTCCCATCACCAAAAGTCCAGTTATAAGTTGTTGCATTTTCAGAAATATTAAAGAAGTTCGCTGTTGTTGCAATGTCAGACAATTGGTTGGGATTTACCATAAAGTTAGCAATTGGTTTTGAATCAACACATACAAGATCGTTCATTGTAACAGTGTTTGAACAACCATTTGATGTAACTGTTAGTGAAATATCATAGCAACCTCCTTGATTATAAGTTGTAGTGACATCGGAATTGTTTGAAGAAGTATTTCCATTTCCAAAATCCCAATTGCTTGTCGCAATATTATTTGTTGAGTTATAAAATGTAACTGTTAATGGAGCACAACCTTGATTTACTGATGCGCTAAAACTTGGAGTTGGAATCGGATTTACAGTTATTAAGACCGAAGCATTTAACGTTTGAGAGCAAAAAGGTGCAAGTGGGGATGTTACATCAATTAATGTATATGTAACATTATTTGTTAATGCACCTGTTGCAATTGAAGCTTGACCATTTGCATCTAATGTTATTGTTTGATTTGCACCTAAATTAGCAGTGTATGATATAGTTGAATTTGGCGTTCCATTGAAATTAACTTGTGAAGAATTACCTGAGCAAATCGTATTGTTTCCACTTATTGTTGCCGTAGGAACTGGATTTACAGAAATACTTCCACTTACTGATGCACTTGGGCAACCATTTAACGTATATACACATGAGTAATTCGTGTTTATCGAAGGTGTTGCAGTTATTGAATTTGTTGTTTCCCCATTTGGTAACCAAAGATAAGTTCCGCCTGTTGCAGAAGGAGTTGCAGTAATTGTTCCCGCTGTACCATTACAAACGGAAGTACTTGAAACTGTAATTGTGGGCGTTGAACTGACAGTAACAGTTCCGGATATAGATGAACTAGGACAACCAGCTAAAGTGTAAATACATGAGTAGGAAGTTGTAGTAGAAGGTGTTATATTTATAGAAGCAGTTGTTGCTCCTCCTGGTGACCATAGGTAGGCACCACCAGTTGCAGAAGGTGAAGCTGTTAATATTGCCGGATTACCATCACACACTGCTGCATTGTTAATTGTAATTGAAGGTGTAGAATTTACTGTAACTGTTCCAGAAACTGAAGTGCTGGAACAAGTATTAAGAGTGTAAACACAAGAATATGAAGTTGTCGTAGAAGGTGTATAGGTAATTGAAGCAGTTGTTTCACCACCAGGTGACCAAAGATATGTCCCGCCGCTAGAAGATGGTGTTGCAGTAATTGTCGCTGCGGTTCCATTACAAACAGTAGCATTAGTGACAGTAATAGTAGGAACTGTATTTACAGTGACTGTTCCTGAAACTGAATTACTAGGGCAAGTGTTCAAAGTATAAATACAAGAATAAGTCGTTGTATTAGATGGAGTGACAGTAACTGAAGCTGTAGTAGCACCTCCTGGAATCCAAAGGTATGTGCCACCTGTAGTAGAAGGAGTCGCGGTAATAGTCGCTGCAGTTCCATTACAAACTACAGCATTAGAAACAGTAATAGTTGGGATAGTATTTACTGTAATCGTTCCACTTCCATTTAATACTGGGCATCCTGTATAAGTGTATGTTAAAGTGTAATTTGTGGTTGTTGTTGGTGAAACAGTTATTGAAGCAGTGGTTGCACCTGTACTCCAAATAAACGAACCTCCAAGGGCAGAAGGAGTTGCTGTAATTGTTCCAGATGCTCCATTACAAATTGTTGCATTAGAAACGGCCATTGTTGGACTAGCTGTAACTATAATATTTGCAGAAACTGAATTGCTTGTGCAAGAATTTAAAGTATAAACACATGAATATGAAGTAGTACTTGAAGGTGAATACGAAATTGAATTTGTTGTTTCACCACCTGGTGACCATAAATACGATCCTCCTGCAGCAGAAGGAGTTGCTGTTAATGTTCCTGTTCCTCCTGCACATATTGTAGCATTAGGTATTGTGATTGTTGGAATTGGATTTACAGTAACAGTTCCAGAAACAGAAGCGCTCGGACAACCATTTAATGTATAAATACAAGAATATGATGTTGTTGAAGAAGGACTTATTGAAATTGAAGCAGTTGTCGCACCTCCAGGTGACCATAAATAAGTTCCACCAGTTGCTGATGGTGTAGCGGCTATAGTTGCGGAAGTACCATTACAAACAGTAGCATTATTAACTGTAATTGAAGGAGCAGGATTTACAGTTACAGTTCCCGAGACAGAGTTGCTTGGACACCCATTTAAATTGTAAACACAAGCATATGAATTTGTTGTAGTAGGAGTAACAGATATTGAAGCGGTAGTTGCACCTCCAGGTGTCCAAAGATATGAACCACCGGTTGCAGAAGGAGTTGCAATTATAGTTGCAGCTGTACCATTACAGGTAGTAGCATTTGAAACTGTTATTGTTGGTATTGGATTTACGGTTACAGTTCCTGAAACAGAGTTGCTTGGACACCCATTTAAAGTGTAAATACAAGCATAAGATGTTGTTGAAGAAGGGCTTACTGAAATTGAAGCAGTTGTCGCACCTCCAGGTGACCATAAATAAGTACCACCAGTTGCAGAAGGCGTAGCAGTTATAGTTGCAGAAGAGCCATTACAAACAGTAGCATTAGTAACTGTTATTGAAGGAGCAGGATTTACAGTAACAGTTCCAGAAACAGAAGCGCTCGGACAGACATTTAATGTATAAATACAAGAATATGATGTTGTTGAAGAAGGACTTATTGAAATTGAAGCAGTTGTCGCACCTCCAGGTGACCATAAATAAGTTCCACCAGTTGCCGATGGTGTAGCGGCTATAGTTGCGGAAGTACCATTACAAACAGTAGCATTACTAACTGTAATTGAAGGAGCAGGATTTACGGTTACAGTTCCTGAAACAGAGTTGCTCGGACACCCATTTAAATTGTAAACACAAGCATAAGATGTTGTTGTAGCAGGAGTAACAGATATTGAAGCGGTAGTTGCACCTCCTGGAGTCCAAAGGTATGTACCACCGGTTGCAGAAGGAGTTGCAGTTATTGTTGCAGCTGTTCCGTTGCAGGTAGTAGCATTTGAAACTGTAATTGTTGGTGTTTGATTAATAAGTAGTGTTGTCGTCGTCGTATATATAGGACAGGATCCCGCCGCTGCTATTGTATATGTAATAGTATACGTGCCTGAAGATAAAATTGTAGGAGTAATTGCGCCTGTAGATGAATTAATTGAAATGTTTGTTGTTGGTGAAATTGAATATGTTCCTGTATTATATGTTCCCGTACCTGTTAATGTTACAGCTTGAGGGCTAGTGTTAGATGAACAAATTGGACCAGCGTAACTTATTGCAGCTGTTGGACATACTGTAGCACAAGATGTTGGAGCAGTATAAGTAACAGTGCTATTACAAGCAGTGTTTGCAGAGAATGTAGCAGTCACAGTGCAATTAGAACCATTTGATGCAAGACCGGTTAATGAATAATTTATTGGAGATGTAAAAGGTGCGTTAGCAGTAAATGTACCTCCACATGAACTTGTTATTGATAAAGATCCTGTTGTTGGCATTGTAGTTAAGGTTAAAGCACCACTAACACTATATGTATTATTCGAACTATTGCATACAGATGGAATTGCAGTAATTGAAGGTGTTCCGACAGTAACCGTAATTTGCTGAGTACATGAATCTACACCATCACTAATTGTTGCGAAATAAGTAGTTGTTACAGTTGGATTTACAGCAAAGTTTAAAGGCGATGTTGCGCTTGATGCTATCACAGTTCCATTAGCTGCATTTTTCTTTAAACGTATCGTAACAGGTTTGGGTGAAGTTATTATTACGTTATCTAATCCCCAATTGTCTGTAGAACTGCTAGTTGCTACAGGTTGTATCCATCTAAATTGAGTAGAAGCAGATTGTGCTGCGGCAGGAATAGGATATATCATTTTTGTCCAGCGAGTAACATATTCACCACATCCATTGTTATATAAATCCGCAGTTCCTGAATTGGATAATAAAGAATGTGCAAATAAATATTTAAAAGTTGTCCAGCTTGTACCACCATTTGTAGAATATTGAACGTAAACTCCTTCGTTAACTGTTCCAGCAGCACTATTTATATCTGGTGCTTCACAAGGAGTTCCATCAGAATTATATTTTGCTTGTCTATACTCGAAACTTATTGTACCACCATTTGTAACATTCATTGGGTTTGTTTTCAATTCTCTTGGAGCAGCAGCATTTTGCATCCATAAGTAAACTGAATTATCTAAGCTCGGTGAAGAACAAACACTACTTGTAAACGAAGCAGCTGAAGTAGCTGCCCATCCTGTACCAACGCTAGAAGTATTGAAATTATTATTTATTCCAGCCGAAACTAAAGATCCGGTCGCAGTTAGATTGACAGTTTCTCCTGGACATATAGATGTTTTATCTGCTGTTAAAGCTATATTACATCCAACCGTACTTGGTGTATAAGTTGTGATGTTACCAACCCATCCTGGATATGTTGCAGTAGAATTACTAGTGAATTTAAAAGTTAAACTTCCTGTTGAATTTGTTGCACAAAACATAGTTGGACGGTAAACATCGGCGCTAATGGTACTTCCTAACATTCCGACACGAATAGGTGAAGATCCGCTATTTGTTTTAGCTGTATAATCACCCATTAATTTACCTATATCATTTCCTGTTGCAGTTGCCCCGTCATATATGAATAATGCATCTTCATCATTAGGTCCAAAAGAATTGACCATGAAATCTGTTTTAAAGTAGGTGAAATCGACACATACTCTGTCTCCAGCAGTCGCAGGTGCTAAAGTGATTGTGTAATTAGTGTTTCCATCATTTCCTGCAGCACCTCCGGCATCGTAAAAAATAGCCCCTGTTGATACGGGAACAGTTCCGCCAGTACTTATTAAAATAGATTGTGATTTAACTGAGAAAATACTCAAGCAAGTAATAATTGCAAATAGCTGTTTTTTCATAATCATAATATTCGTTTTATAGCAAAATGAGTGTAATTGTCAAAAAGGTAAACTAGTGATTACACTCACTTGAAGTAAATATATAAATCTTGACGGGTATTATTTTTTTTTGGTTGTCTAATCTTAATTAATATGACGTGAAATACGTATTTTTACTGGTTATGGTTAAAAAAAAGGGTAAATGGTTATAGTTGATTTAAGTGTATTGATTGAAAGTATTTTTTTATTGTTTGGAAAAAAATAGCTTACTTTGAATACGAAATGACAAAACAAATTAAATATTACACACTTTTTTTGATGCTTTTTCTGCTTCATCAGACAGCATTAAGTCAGGATAATTTAAAATTATTAGGGGCTAAAGCGTATAATTCTTTAGAGAAAAATCTTCGAACTACAGAAAAATTAGCAAATGAATTGCTTGATAAAGCAACAAAATCAAAATCTAATTCGCACATAATAAATGCATATACAATTTTAGGTATTCTTAATAAAAACAAAGGATATTACATTTCATCGTTAAATTACTATCTAAAAGCGTTAAACTTTTCTGAAAGAATTCAAGATAACGGAAGAGTTTCAGCTTCTTTAAACAATATAGGCGTAATTTATCAACTTCAAAATAATTATGAAACTGCAATCAAATATTTTAATAAAAGTTTAAAATTAGAAGATAAATTAAATTTCCCACTTCAAAAATCAATCCGATATTACAATATTGGGGATTGCTATAAAGAAATAAAAAGTTTTGATTTGGCATTGTCTTATTTTAATAATTCATTGATTATTGAGCAGAAATTTAATAACACTGAAGGTATTATTTATGCTCAATTAGGAATTGCTGAAGTTTATCTTGAACTTGGACAAGTTGATGATAGTAAACGTATTCTAGATAAAATTGCTGCTAATTTGAAAACTGAATTTATTGAAAGCAATATTATTTATAATAAATTATTAGGGGTTTATTCGTTTAAAAAAGTTGACATGGCAAAAGCATTAAATTTATTTACTATTGCTAAAGATATTTCTTTAAAATATAAGTATCCAAATCATTTATTAGAGATTTATAAGTGTGAAATTAAGGTGTTTGAATACCTCAAAAATTGGATTGCATTATCAGCTAAATATAAACAGTTAATTGAATTGAATGATCAATTAAGTGCTATTGAAATTAGGAATAAAATACATGATTTGACATATAATAATGAATTGCACAAAAAGGAAATTCAAATTTCAAGGATACAAGGTGAGCGTGATTTCGCTGAAAAAATGAATGTATTTACAAATAAATTAACTTGGTTTTTAGTAATTATGTTAATTTCGGTTGTAGTATTCGTTTTTTATGGAGTAAGTAAAAGAAAGAAATAGCATAAATTGAATAATTTTATAAAAATAGCAATCAGAAACGCAATAATATTTGCAATTTATCAATTGATATTGATAATTGTTTTTGACGTGATTTCATTTTTTGAAAGTTCAATAAATAGCTTTAATTTTTATTCATTTGTATTTATTGCTGTTTCTGGGATCCATTTTTTAATTCATTCTATAGTAGATACAGTAAAAGCTGAAATTGGGATAAAAAGGATAATAAATTCAACATCTTTTATAGTTACATCTTTCATAGCTTCAATTTCTATTTGGTGGATTTTTGAAGGTGCCAATTCGATTATTATTTATCTCATGTCATCTTTTTTGATACCTTCATTATTTCCAGCAATTGGTTATTTTTTGATTTCCTTATTTAAGGAGAATTTGGCTGAAGTAGAAGTTGTTAATTCAGTAACAAATTCAGTTCTAAGTTCTAACATTAAAGAGATAGAAGATTTTCAATTTAAATCTGAAAACAAAATTGAGGATATACAATTTGTCTTAGAAAATGAAAATGGAAAAATTTTATTGAACATTCCTATTAAAAGTATTTTGTGTTTCGAAGCAAATGATAATTATGTCGTAACCTATTATATAGATAAACAAGAGAAATTAAAAAAATCGATGGAGCGTGTTTCTTTAAAAAGGATAGAAGAAATTATTCAATCGTTGAAGGTTGAAAATTTCAGTAGAGTACACAAATCTTATTTAATTAATAGAGATGAAGTTGAGGAGATAAAAGGGAAGGCTCAAGCGCATAAAGTCAAGTTGAATTATTTAGAGATTTTAGTTCCAGTATCTAGATCATTTCAAATTTCTTTATTGAAATAAAATCATTTCACCACAAAAAATCAACCATATACTCTAATTATCTAGCTAAATACATAGCATTTACAGTGTTGATTTTGTATTACTAATTTTTAATTTAAATTTGTCTCGAAAATTAATTTGTTATTCAGCGAAATAATATTAATTTAGTTTGTATAAAATAATAAGAATGAAAAATAACAGTACATACAATTTCTTTTCTAATGTCATTAGTGTCATTATTATTCAGCCGTTAGGTTGAGAAAGGGGATATGTACAAACTTTAGATACGAGCCTTTCTCAATTGAGAAGGGCTTTTTTTTTATAACTAATTTTTAAAATAAGTGAATATGTATTACAATGACGAAACAGTAGTTTTTTTAAACGGAGAATTTTTGAAGGCAAAAGATGCGGTTGCAGGTGTCTATAATCAAACGATGCATTACGGAAATGGAGTTTTTGAAGGAATTCGGTCTTATGACACACCTGATGGAATAAGAATTTTCAAAGCGAAAGAACATTATGATCGTTTGCATTATTCTGCAAAAAAGATGCATATTGAATTGCCATATACAAGTGAGGAATTGGAAAAAATGACTTACCAAGTATTAGAAAAAAATGATTTAAAAGATGCATATATACGCCCATTAGTATATTTAGGTGAAAATATGTCATTAACACCAACAAATGAAGTTCATGTATTAATTGCAGCTTGGAGTTGGGGGAAATATTTAGGAGATAATATGTTGAATGTAATGTTATCTTCTTACCAAAGACCGAACCCTAAATCATGTCACGTTCAAGCAAAAGTTGTAGGGCATTACACAAATAGCATCTTAGCAACTACTGAAGCAAAAGCAAAAGGTTTTGATGAAGCTTTATTAACAGATATGAATGGAAATATAGCTGAAGGGCCAGGTGCAAATTTCTTTTTTGAGAAAAATGGTAAATTAACTACTGCACCACTTGGAAATATATTGTCAGGAATAACTAGAGCAACAGTTTTTGAATTAGCAAAAGTATTGAATATTGAAGTAGAGGAAAGATTCTTCAAGCCAGAAGAGATTTTAACTGCTGATGCGGCATTCTTTTGTGGAACTGCTGCAGAAGTAATCGGAATCAAAAAATTTAATAATTATGAATTTCCAATGAAATGGGAAGATTCAAATAGTCAATTGATTCAAAGAGCTTACAAGAGAAGAGTTTCTACAAACGAATACATAAATGTTTATTTATAATTAAAAGATGTTAGGGAAGGGGCTTGTTAATAGTAGTGAATTTTTAACTTTACTAAACTTAACAAGTCAAATTTCTATAAACTGAAAGATAATGGAATTAAATAAGTACAGCAAGACAATTACGCAAGACGAAACACAACCAGCTGGACAGGCAATGTTGTATGGTATAGGTTTGACGGATGCTGATATGAATAAAGCTCAAATCGGAATTGCAAGTGCAGGTTACGAAGGAAATACTTGTAATATGCATTTAAATGATTTGGCAAAAGATATTAAACAGTCTGTCAAAGAAGCTGATTTAGTTGGATTAATTTTCAATACAATTGGTGTAAGTGATGGAATGTCTAACGGTACACTAGGTATGCGTTATTCTTTAGTATCTAGAGATATTATAGCTGATTCAATTGAAACTGTTTGTGGTGCACAATATTATGATGGCTTGATTGCTGTCATGGGTTGTGATAAAAATATGCCAGGTTCTATCATTGGAATGGGTCGGTTGAATCGACCATCAATTATGGTGTATGGTGGAACAATCCATCCAGGTGAATGGAAAGGAGAACAATTAAATATTGTTTCTGCATTTGAAGCACTTGGTAAAAAAATAAATAATAAAATTACTCCTGAAGATTTCAAGGGAATCATTAAAAATGCTTGTCCAGGTGCTGGTGCTTGTGGTGGAATGTATACTGCAAATACAATGGCATCTGCTATAGAAGCTTTGGGTATGAGTTTACCTTTTAGTTCTTCTAATCCTGCATTAAGTGCTGAAAAGAAAAAAGAATGTGAAGATGCAGGAAAAGCAATTCGCATATTATTAGAGAAAGATATTAAGCCTAGAGATATAATGACAATGAAAGCATTTGAAAATGCGATTAGAATTGTATTAGTTCTTGGAGGATCTACGAATGCTGTATTGCACTTAATTGCAATGGCACATTCAGTAGGGTTAAATTTAACTATTGATGATATTCAAAAGTTAAGCGATAAAACACCTGTTCTTGCTGACTTAAAACCTTCGGGTAAATATTTGATGGAGGACTTACATAAAGTAGGTGGAACTCCAGCCGTTATGAAATTCATGCTTGAAAATGGGATGTTACATGGTGATTGTTTGACTGTAACAGGGAAAACAGTAGCTGAAAATATCGCTGATTTACCGCCATTAGAAAATGGACAAAAAGTATTGTTAGACATCGATAATGCTATCAAATCTTCAGGTCACCTTCAAATTTTGTATGGTAATCTAGCTGAACAAGGTGCTGTAGCAAAAATTAGTGGAAGTGAAGGAGAATATTTTGAAGGAAAAGCGGTTGTTTTTGAAGATGAGTTCACTGTAATTGATGGTTTAAATGATGGCCGAATTAAAGAAGGTACGGTTGTCGTAATCAGAATGTGTGGACCAAAAGGTGGTCCTGGAATGCCAGAAATGTTGAAACCAACATCAGCAATCATGGGTGCAGGCTTAGGGAAAAGTGTAGCTTTGATTACTGATGGTCGTTTTTCAGGTGGTTCTCATGGATTTGTAGTTGGACATATTACTCCTGAAGCAATCGAAGGAGGAACGATAGCTTTTGTGGAAGATGGAGATTTAATTGCTATTGATGCTGTAAACAATACGATTACGTTAAAAGTTTCAGATGAAGAATTAGCGAAAAGAAAAGCTAATTGGGTAAAGCCAGCTTTAAATGTATCACAAGGGATTTTGTACAAATATGCTAAATGCGTAGCAACAGCATCAGAAGGATGTATAACTGATAAATAATTATTTCCCCCTTTGAAGGGGGATTAAGGGGGATGACAATTGTTATTATTTCACCTCCCTTAATCCCTCCTCAATGAGGGAAGCAAAAAAATAAAAAAATGAGTACACAAATAAGAGGAGCAGAAGTAGTAATGAAATGCTTAGTAGCCGAAGGAGTTTCAACCATATTTGGTTATCCTGGAGGTGCTATTATGCCGATTTATGATGCTTTGTATGATTTTAGAGATACAGTAACGCATCATTTAGTTAGACATGAGCAAGGTGCAATCCATGCCGCGCAGGGATATGCAAGAACTTCAAAAACAGTTGGGGTTTGTTTTGCAACATCAGGTCCAGGTGCGACAAATTTGATTACGGGTATCGCAGATGCCATGATTGATTCAACTCCAGTAGTTTGTATTACTGGTCAAGTTGCATCACATTTATTAGGTACGGATGCTTTCCAAGAAACAGATGTTATAGGTATTTCGATGCCTGTTACGAAATGGAATATCCAAGTTACAAGAGCGGAAGATATTCAACCGGCATTAGCAAAAGCATTTTACATAGCTCGTTCCGGAAGACCTGGACCAGTTTTAATTGATATAACAAAAGATGCTCAGTTTGGTTTAACTGAATTTGAATACAAACCATTTGGTGAAATCAGAAGTTATAATCCTTCTCCAAAATTAGATGTAGAAGCAGTTAAAAAAGCGGCTGAATTATTAAATAGTGCTAAAAAACCGTATTTATTAGTTGGTCAAGGAATAATCTTGTCAAGTGCAGAAAAAGCATTGGTAGAATTCGCTGAAAAATCAGGAATTCCTGTTGCATCTACTTTATTAGGTTTAGGAGCGATTCCAGCAAATCATCCTCAATATGTTGGATATTTAGGAATGCATGGTAACTATGCGCCAAATGTACTAACTAATGATTGTGATGTATTGTTAGGAGTAGGATTACGTTTTGATGATCGTGTAACAGGTGATACATCAAGATATGCTAAACAAGCACAAATTATTCATATCGATATCGATAAATCGGAGTTAGGTAAAATTGTTGATACGAAAATTGCAATTCATGCAGATGCGAATGAAGCGTTACAAGAATTGACTAAATGGATCGAACCTAAAAAACACGATCAATGGATTCAGCAATTTAGAGATTTAGAAGCTATTGAGGATGAGCAAATTATTCAAAACGTTATTCACCCAGTGAAAAATGAATTGAAAATGGCAGAGGTAGTTCATAAATTATCTGAAAAAACAGATGGTCGTGCGATAGTTGTAACAGATGTAGGTCAACATCAAATGGTAACTTCTCGTTATTACAAATACAAAGAATCAAATAATAACATTACTTCAGGTGGATTAGGTACAATGGGGTTTGGGTTGCCAGCTGCAATCGGAGCGAAATTGGGTAATCCAGATAAAACTACGGTATTGATTGTTGGAGATGGTGGTTTTCAGATGACCATTCAAGAATTAGGTACAATTTTACAATCGAAAGTGGATGTAAAAATTATCATTTTGAATAATAACTTCTTAGGGATGGTTCGTCAATGGCAACAATTATTCTTTGAGAAAAGATATTCATTCACTGATATCGTAAATCCTGATTTCTGCGCAATTGCAAGAGGTTATGGTTTAGAGGCAGTGAAAATTGATGAAAGAGACCAGTTAGATGGAGCATTAGATGATTTATTAAATTCTAAAGGTGCTTATTTATTAGAAATCGTTGTTGAGCAAGAAGAAAATGTTTTCCCAATGGTAGCTACAGGAGCTTCAGTTTCAGAAATCAGATTGTCTTAAAAATAGATAAAAGATTATAAGACAAAAGATTCAAGACTAAATTATAAAGTCTTATTTCTTGAAGTCTTGAATCATGAAGTCTAAATTAAAAAAAGAAAATGGAAAAATTATATAACATATCAATATTTACAGAAAATAGTGTCGGAATGTTGAATCGTGTGACTATCATCTTTACACGTAGACATATCAATATTGAAAGCATCACTGCATCTGAATCAGAGATTGAAGGTGTACATCGTTACACAATTATTGCAAAAATGACTGAAGACCAAGTGAAAAAGGTGGTAGGTCAGATCGAGAAATTAGTAGAAGTATTAAAAGCATTCTACCATAAGGATGAAGAAGTGGTTTATCAAGAGATTGCTTTGTACAAAATTCCTGTTTCAGTATTGATGAACAATATGGATGCAGAAAACATTGTACGTTCACATCATGCAAGAATTTTATCGGTTGAACCTGAATTTGCGATCATAGAAAAAACAGGTCATGCAGAAGAATTAAAATTGCTTTTCGATGAGTTAAAACCATTCGGGATTTTAGAATACGTTAAATCTGGAAGAATCGCAATTTCGAAACCAATGAAAACATTGGAAACGTACTTAGAAGAAATGTCAAATAATTAATTATTTCCCCCTTCGAAGGGGGATTAAGGGGGATGACAATTGTTATTATGTCACCTCCCTTAATCCCTCCTCAATGAGGGAAAAGAAAAAAAATAAAATGGAAAACTATTTCAATAAATTATCATTAAGAGAAAAATTAAATCAATTAGGAGTTTGTGAATTTTTAGATCAATCTCATTTTAATGGAGTTGAGGTACTAAAAGGAAAGAAATTAGTAATTGTAGGTTGTGGTGCACAAGGATTAAATCAAGGTTTGAACTTGAGAGATTCAGGTTTAGATGTTTCGTATACTTTAAGAAAAGAAGCGATTGAGGAGAAAAGAACTTCTTGGAAAAATGCATCAGATAACGGTTTTGCTGTTGGAACATACGAAGAGTTAATTCCTACAGCCGATTTAGTATTGAATTTAACTCCAGATAAACAACATACTTCAGTAGTTAAAGCAATTATGCCTTTGATGAAAAAGGGATCAACATTGTCTTATTCTCATGGTTTCAATATTGTAGAAGAAGGAATGGAGATTCGTAAAGATATTACTGTCATCATGGTTGCCCCAAAATGTCCAGGTACAGAAGTACGTGAAGAATACAAAAGAGGATTTGGTGTACCAACATTAATTGCGGTTCACCCAGAAAATGATCCAGAAGGAAAAGGTTGGGATCTGGCAAAAGCTTATGCAGCAGGTACAGGTGGACACAAAGCAGGAGTTTTGAAATCATCTTTTGTAGCAGAGGTGAAATCTGATTTAATGGGAGAACAAACAATTTTATGTGGTGTACTTCAAGCAGGTTCTATTCTTTGTTTTGATAAAATGGCTGAAAAAGGAATCAATAAAGAATATGCAGCAACATTGATTCAATATGGTTGGGAAACAATTACAGAAGCGTTAAAGCATGGTGGTTTAACAGGAATGATGGATCGTTTGTCAAATCCAGCTAAATTAAAAGCAAATGAATTAGCTGAAGAGTTAAAAGAGATTTTACGTCCTTTATTTGCGAAACACTTAGATGATATAATGAGTGGAGCTTTCTCAAAAGGAATGATGGAAGATTGGGCTAACAACGATGAGAAATTATTGACTTGGAGAGCACAAACTGCTGAAACACAATTTGAAAAAACACCTGCTACTGCAAAAATTAGCGAGCAAGAATATTTTGATAATGGATTGTTGATGGTTGCTTTTGTGAAATCTGGAGTTGAATTAGCATACGAATTAATGGTTGAAGGTGGAATCAAAGAAGAATCTGCGTATTATGAGTCTTTACACGAAGCGCCATTAATTGCAAATACAATTGCACGTAAAAAATTATACGAAATGAACCGTGTGATTTCTGATACCGCTGAATACGGTTGTTATTTATTTGATCACGCTTGTAAGCCATTATTAGCAGATTTTATGAAGAAAATCGATGTAGATGTAATCGGTAAAAACTTCAACGAAGGAAAAGATAACGGAGTTGATAATAGAACTTTAATAGCTGTTAATCATTCAATTCGTAATCATTCTATTGAAAAAATAGGAGAGGTTTTGAGACATGCTATGACAGATATGAAGTCAATAAATACTGTTGGATAACATAATCTATGTTTAATGTTTGATGTTGAATGATTAATTTCATTCAACATTCAACATTTAAACATTCAAAATATAGGAAAATGATAGCACTTCAAGACGTCAAATTAGCAAATAAAGCTTTAGAAAATGTGGTTTTTAGAACTCCATTGATGAAGAATAACAATTTGAGTGATAAGTATGGAGCAAATATTTTATTGAAACGAGAAGATCTTCAAATTGTTCGTTCTTACAAGTTAAGAGGTGCTTACAATAAGATGTTTCATTTAACGCAAGAATTGCAATCCAATGGGGTTGTTTGTGCAAGTGCTGGAAATCATGCGCAAGGTGTTGCGTACTCTTGTAATTTGTTAGGTATTAAAGGAACGATTTTCATGCCCTTAACAACTCCTAAACAGAAAATAAAACAAGTACAGCTTTTTGGTAAACAATGGGTTGATGTCGTTTTGAGAGGCGATACATTTGACGATGCTTATGCCGAAGCCTTGAAGTTCTCACAAGAAAAACACCAAGCGTTTATTCATCCTTTTGACGATAATTTAGTGATTGCAGGCCAAGGAACGGTTGGGCTTGAAATATTAAACGATTACAAAGAGAAAATAGATTATTTATTCATTCCTATTGGAGGAGGTGGATTAGCAGCAGGAGTTAGTACTGTTTTTAAAGCATTAAGTCCTTCAACAAAACTTATTGGTGTTGAACCAGCTGGCGCGAGTTCAATGAAAGAATCTATTAAAAATAACGTTAATACAACTTTAGAGCACATCGATAAGTTTGTTGATGGAGCAGCTGTAAAACGCGTTGGTGATTTAACATTTGAAATCTGTAAAGAAAAATTAGATGATGTAATAAGTATTCCAGAAGGAAAAGTGTGTACAACAATTTTGAGTTTATATAATGAAGAGGCGATTGTTGTTGAACCAGCTGGAGCATTAACAATAACGGCTTTGGATTTCTTTGCAGAAGATATTAAAGGAAAAAATGTAGTATGTGTTGTCAGTGGAAGTAACAATGATATCATGCGAACTGAAGAAATAAAAGAACGTTCACTTTTCTATGAAGGATTAAAGCATTATTTCTTAATTCAATTTCCGCAACGACCTGGAGCTCTTCGTTTATTTGTTACAGAGGTCTTAGGTGAAAATGATGATATCACATATTTTCAATTCTCTAAAAAGAACAACCGTGAAAGTGGACCAGTAATAGTTGGTGTGGAATTAAAAGATCCAAAAGATTTTGATTCATTGATTCAAAAGATGAAGGAATTGAATTTTACGTATGAGTATTTGAACGAAAATCAGGCTTTGTTTACGACCTTGATTGGGTAAGTAAATTATCCATTTGCCACATTCTATAACCAAAGAGTGTTTTAATTTAGCTTTTCATTCTGTTTTATTAACATTAGTAGTCAAATTCCCACTTTTATTTTTTAATTAAAATTTATCCTATTAATTTTGTAGATTATAAATTTTAATTTTTTTATTAAATAAAAATGAGGAAAAAACTACTATTAATTTTCAGTTTGACTACTGCTTTTGTGTCTACTTTGAATGCACAAAACCAGTTTGAC
>CANGHX010000026.1 GCA_947453715.1 Flavobacteriales bacterium
AAATGTGGATCGGATTTAAGTCCAACGGAATTGATTAATCCAAAATCTACGTTGAGCGGTAAAACACCTATTTTAAAATCTACTTCGCACTGGTATTTACCAATGGATCGCCACGAAGAGTGGTTACGTCCATGGATCAAAGAAGGAATTTTAGACGGTGTTCAACAACACGACCCAAAAGCATGGAGAAACCAAGTGATAGGTCAATGTATGTCATGGATTGATGGAGGTTTACACCCAAGAGCTATGACACGCGATTTGGATTGGGGGGTAAAAGTTCCTTTGAAAGATGCCGATGGTAAAGTTCTTTATGTTTGGTTAGATGCACCAATTGGTTATATTTCTGCAACCAAACAATGGGCGTTAGACAATGGAAAAAACTGGGAAGATTACTGGAAAGGTGATCGTAAATTAGTTCACTTCATTGGAAAAGATAATATTGTATTCCATGCAATTATTTTCCCTATCTTATTAAAAGATCACGGAGATCTAATTTTACCAGACAATGTTCCCGCTTATGAGTTCTTAAACTTAGAAGGAGATAAATTTTCAACTTCAAGAAATTGGGCAGTTTGGTTACACGAATACCTTGAAAGTTACCCAGATAAGGTAGATGAATTAAAGTATGTCTTAACATCAATCGCTCCAGAATCTAAAGACAGTGAATTTACTTGGAAAGAATTCCAAACGAAAGTAAACAGCGAGTTGGCGGATATCTTAGGAAACTTCGTAAACAGAGCTTTGGTTTTGACGCATAAATATTACAACGGTGCTGTTCCTCCAATTGGAGAATTAACACCTGAAGACGAACAAGTATTAGCTGAAATGAAAGCAATTCCTGCTCGTATCTCAAAATTAGTTTACGCTTACAAACTGAGAGATGCACAAGCAGAAGCGATGAATTTAGCGCGTTTAGGTAATAAATACTTAGCAGACAACGAACCTTGGAAATTAATTAAAACAGACGAGGAACGTGTTAAAACAATCATGAACATCGCATTACAAATCACGGCGAATTTGAGTATTGTTTTACAACCATTCTTACCTGCAACAGCAACGAAATTATCGAACTTCTTGAACTTCACAAACGACGATTGGACAATTGCTGGAGATGCAAGCTTATTGGCACAAAACCACATGATCAATGCACCTTCTATCGTGTTTCCAAAAATTGAAGATACGTTAGTAGAAGCAGAATTAGCACGATTACAAGCTTCAAAAGAAGCGAATGCCGTACCAATTGAAAAAGTAGTTGTTCCTCAAAAAGAAACAGTTGCATTTGAAGATTTCTCCAAGATGGATATTCGCTTAGGAACGATTTTAGAAGCTGAAAAAGTGAAAAAAGCAGATAAATTATTGAAATTATTAGTAGATACAGGAATTGATCAACGTACAATTGTTTCTGGTATCGCTGAACATTATTCACCAGAAGAAGTTGTAGGAAAAACAGTAAGTGTCTTATTGAACTTAGCACCTCGAATGATCAAAGGGATCGAATCTCAAGGAATGATTTTAATGGCCGAAAACGAAGAAGGTAAACTAAGTTTCATGACACCCGAAAAAGGTTTTTCAGCGGGAGGAGAAATTAGGTAATATTTATATTGGATAAAGTCTTAAAATCTTATATCTTAATATCTTGAGTCTAAACATCTAATTTCTAAAAGCGAAACTTGTCCCGATTCTTCGGGAGCGATTCTAATATCTATAAATGAACGATTTAACAACCAAATTTTCAGATGACGATTTTGTCATTCAAACACAAAAGCAGATCAGTAAAGATTTTGCAAAATTTGGGTATGGATTCGCTGATGGTTTTGAAGAAGTGCCGTGGACCAAAAACGCTATCGAATTAGCCATTCAAGAGATATTAACTGAAATCGTAAAGCACGGAGAATCCAAATTACTACCTTTGATTTATACGATTGATATTGCTGAGCATCGTTTCTTAAAAATGACCCAAGAAAACGATTTTATCCTTCGTCTTTCCGAAGAAATCTTAAAACGTGAAGCCTTGAAGGTGCATATTCGACGAAGTTTTTAATACTTATCAAAACTCTGTTAATGAGTAATGTCTTATTGTTAGTGAGCGAAGTCGAACTAATCTACCAAAATATCATATTTATTCAGCAAGCCCAACACACCTGGATAAGCAAATTTTGCTTTCTTCATGATATTCTTTTCGGGATCTATTGAATAATTAGTTGACGTTCTAAAATCGGCTTTAAACAAGTTTGTTTTCTCGAAAACAGCTCCTTCCAAGGTACAATTCTTAAAAATGGATTCTGTCAAATCAACCTCTGCAAAATCAGTTTCTTTCAAAATACAATCTTCAAACTTCGTTTTCTTTAATTTCTTTTGGAAAAAGGTAGCAAAATCCAATTGACATTCTTTAAAAGTAACGGTAAATAGGAAATCATTACAAACGCTAAAATCTACTCCAACCAATTTACAATTGATAAACTGAACATCTTTCAATCCTACGCCATTCCACTTTAAATTTGAAAAATTGCAATTAATAAATGTACAATTCACAAAATCAACCATGGATAAAGTAGCCGCAGAAAAATCACAATTGTCAAAATGACAACCATCAAAATCTCTACCCGCAATTCGCTTTTCAGCGTAATTTTTATTCTTAAACGTTTCGTCTTGATGTAAAGTGCTACTCATTTGATCCAAAATTTTCCGAAAGTTAATAAATCTATACCTTTAAATCCTTCATCAATAACAAATCATTACCTTTGCAGAAAAAAAGAAATGAATTCAAGAATTAAGCGTTCGATAATTGTGTTTTTAGTGAGTTTTGTAGTTTTACTATTGATCTTTTTTCTTTTACCTATCAATATTTTTGATGGCGAAATAGTTTACAAGCAAGGATTGGTTTCTTTCAAAGAACAAAGACCATTGAGTTTACATTTTGTTTCTGGTTTAGAATATGCTGAAAATGAATTGAAAGGAATCAAAGATTATTACCTCTTACCGAAAGGATACATTACTGCATTTCTTTTTATTTTTTGTCTTCCAGCTTTGGTTTCATATAGAATTTACCTTGGAAAAAACAGAAAGAGTAATGATTTCAATGAAAATATTGAGAAAAAATAGAAATCCCTTTACATTATAGAGATTCAATTTAATGTTGTTTTAATAAGCAACATACAATTTTCAGTAAAATCAAGCCTTTTTATGTTTAAGCATTTCATTTTAAATGCTTAAACTTCATCTAAAATCAACTATTTGATAGAGAAATATGGAATTATTCCTTACTAGGATTCCAATAATATTTTTTTTTACGTTTACTAAATCAGTTTTTCTTGTTGACTTGAATGCTGACTTTGCATACATTTGGAACATAGAAATTTTACTAAAACAAATTAGATATGAAAAAAATTTTACTTTCTGGAATGTTATTTCTAGGTTTAGGAGCTAACGCTCAGCTTGCAGACGGAAGTGTTGCACCAGATTTTACGTTAACAGACATTAACGGAACAGTTCATCATTTATATGCATATTTAGATGCAGGTAAAACTGTAGTACTTGATATTTCAGCTACTTGGTGTGGACCATGTTGGAATTATCATAATACTGGTGCATTAGAAAATCTATGGGTTGATCATGGACCAGCTGGTGGAACTAATGTTTCTCCATCTACAACTGATGATGTAATTGTTATTCTTATTGAAGGAGATGGAACAACAAATTCTGCAGATTTACATGGAACTGGAACAAATACTCAAGGAGATTGGACTGCAGGAACTTCTCATCCAATTATTGATCCTGCAACTGCACAAATCAATGCATTTAATACTGCTTATGGAATTGCATACTTCCCAACTTGTTATAAAATTTGTCCAAATAGATTGATCGAAGGTGTTGATCAACAAACTGAAGCTCAAATTTATGCTAAAGTTACAGCTTGTCCTGCTCCAGCTTCTTCAGCAGTTGACGTAATGGCACAATCTTATACAGGTTTAGGAGTAACTTGTGCAGGTGCAGATTATACACCATCTGTTAAAATAATGAATAACAGTACTACAACGTTAACGTCTGCTACAGTGACAATTACTCAAGGTGGAAATACAGTATCGACTGGTACTTATTCAGGAAGTTTAGCTACTTATGGTATGGCTACAGTTACTTGTTCTCCAATCACAAACTTTGCAGGTGGAAGTTTAACAGTAACAGTAACTACTTCAGGAGATGCAGTTTCTTCAAATAATGGATTAACTACAAGTGTGTCTTTAGCTTCAGCAACAGGTACAAACAATACTGTTGTAGTAAAAACTTCTACAGATCATTATGGATCTGAAACAACATGGGCTATTAAAGATATGGCAGGAGTTGTTAAAGCGCATGGTGGTCCATATGCAAATGGTACAGCAAATCAAACATATCCTCAAGCTGATGTAACAGCTAATTTACCAAACGGTTGTTATTACTTAGAAGTAAATGATGCATATGGAGATGGTTTTACAGGCGCATATGGAAATGGTTCAGTTGAGGTTACAGTAAATGGTACTACTTTAGTTGGTGTTACTAGTTTAACTTCTTCTTATGCATCAGTTGGATTTAAAATTGCAGCAGTAAGTGGTGTTGAAGAATTAGAATTGGCTGACTTCATGGTTTATCCAAATCCTGCAACTGATAAATTGAACGTTAATTTTACAGCTGAAAATACAGATTATACTGTAGCAATTACTGATGTAGCTGGAAGAGTATTAACTTCTAATACTTACTCAAATATTTCAGGATCTCAAAACATTGAGGTTTCTTTAGCAGGAATTACTGCAGGAAATTACATTGTAACTGTATCTTGTGAGAATGGTGCATACAACAAAAAAGTTGTAATCAAATAATTTCAATAAATTTTTAATGAAAAGCTCAAGCATTTTGCTTGAGCTTTTTTTGTGTTTAATAAGTTATTTTAAGACAAAAAGATATTTTCCTCCTAAGAATTTTACTATATTTGACGGTTCAAAACTAAGGTATGTCTAAAATTCGTAAACAAGAAGCACTTGATTATCATTCATCTGGAAAACCTGGAAAAATAGAAGTTATTCCAACTAAGCCATATTCATCTCAAAGAGATTTATCGTTAGCATATTCTCCTGGTGTAGCTGAACCTTGTTTGAAAATTGCTGAAAATCCTGAAGATGTATATAAGTACACAGCGAAAGGAAATTTAGTAGCCGTAATTTCAAATGGTACTGCAGTTTTAGGTTTAGGTGATATTGGACCTTTGGCTTCAAAACCTGTAATGGAAGGAAAAGGTTTGCTTTTTAAAATTTTTGCTGATATTGATGTTTTTGATATCGAAATTGATGCGAAAGACCCTGAGTTATTTATACAAACGGTAAAAGCAATTGCCCCAACTTTTGGAGGTATAAATTTAGAAGATATTAAAGCTCCAGAAGCTTTTGAAATAGAAAGAAGATTAAAAGAAGAATTAGATATTCCGTTGATGCACGATGATCAACATGGAACAGCCATTATTTCTTCAGCAGCTTTATTAAATGCCCTTGAATTAGCAAACAAAAAAATGTCAGAAGTACGAATCGTAATTTCTGGTGCTGGTGCTGCTGCGATGTCATGTTCAAGATTATATCAAGCTTTGGGAGCTGATTTGAAAAACTTTTATATGTTTGATTCAAAAGGACTTATTTGGTCTGGAAGAAAAGATATTGATGAAAGTAAAATTCCATATGCAAGTCATAAAAAGGAATTAACATTAGCTGAAGCTATGAAAGATGCAGATGTTTTTGTTGGTTTATCAAAGGGAAATATTGTTTCTAAAGAGATGATTGCTTCAATGGCAAATGATCCAATCGTTTTTGCATTGGCGAATCCAGAACCTGAAATTTCATATAAAGATGCGACTTCAGTTCGTAAGGATATTATCATGGCTACAGGACGTTCGGATCATCCTAATCAAGTTAATAATGTGCTTGGGTTTCCATTTATTTTTAGAGGAGCTTTAGATGTTAGGGCAACTTGTATCAATGAGGAAATGAAATTGGCAGCTGTTCATGCAATTGCATCGTTAGCGAAAGAAACGATTCCAGAAGAAGTTATTGAAGCTTATGGTGAGAAAAACATACTTTTTGGTCGTGAGCAAATCATCCCTAAACCATTGGATCCACGTTTGATTTATTATGTTGCTCCTGCTGTTGCTAGAGCGGCGATGGAATCAGGGGTTGCGAAAAATCCTATTCAAGATTGGATGGCTTATGAAAATGAGTTGAAAAATAGACTTGGATTAGATAATAAATTAATTAGAAATATTACTGAAAAAGCCCAAAGCAATCCTAAACGTGTTGTTTTTGCTGAAGCAGATAATATCAAAATATTAAAAGCGGCTCAAACTGCTTTTGAAGAAGGTGTTTGTTTTCCAATATTATTAGGAAAGCGTAAACGTATCGAACAATTAATTGCAGAGTATAGCATTGAAATTCCTGATATCAATATTATTGATCCAAAATCAGAAGAAGAAGAGGCTAGAAGAATTCAATACGGTAAAGCATTTTTTGAAAAACGTAAACGTAAAGGATTTACAGAATTTGAATCAATTCAAGTGATGCGAGAGCGTAATCACTTTGGTGCAATGATGGTAGAATCAGGTGACGCAGATGCGATGATTTCAGGTATTACTAGAAATTATAGAGATGTTGTTCGTCCAGTAATTCAAACGATTGGTTTACAAAAAGATGTAGATACAATTGCAGGAATGTATATTTTGAATACGAAAAGAGGTCCAATTTTCTTAGCGGATACGACTATTAATTTAGATCCAACCGCGGAGGAAATTGCAGAAATCACCAAAAATGTTGCGAAAATGGTTCGTAAATTTAAAGTGACTCCTCGTATTGCATTATTAAGCTATTCTAATTTTGGTTCTTCTCCAGGGAAAGATCCTGAGAAAATGGCAAAAGCAGTTGAAATATTACACGAGAAATATCCTTCATTAGTTGTTGATGGAGAGGTTCAAGCGAATTTTGCATTAAACAATGAATTGATGTTGGAGAAATTTTCTTTTTCTCATTTGGCAAATAAACAAGTGAATACATTGATTTTCCCTAATCTTTCAGCTGGAAATATTGCGTATAAATTATTACAAGAAATGACAGATGGTGATGCAATCGGACCAGTCTTGGTAGGATTAAAAAAATCAATTCACGTGTTGCAATTAGGTTCAACAGTGAGAGAGATTGTCAATATGGTGAAAGTTGCAGTAATAGATGCTCAAAATAAATAATTAATGATCACGCATTTAAACGGAAAATTAGTTGAAAAAAATCCAACATCTATAGTTGTTGAGTGCAATGGTGTTGGTTATGAAGTGAAAATTTCTTTAACCACTTATTCGCAGCTGAAAGAAGAGGAATCAATAAAAATTTTCACTCAATTAATCGTTCGTGAAGACGCACAGTTATTATATGGTTTTGCTACAAAGGAAGAGAGAGAAATGTTTAATCATTTGATTTCTGTATCAGGCATTGGACCAAATACTGCCATGATCATGCAATCATCACTTTCTCCTGAAGAAATTGCACATGCAATTCAAGTTGAGGATGTAAAAACAATTCAAGGAGTAAAAGGAATTGGAATCAAAACAGCTCAGAGAGTCATTATAGATTTGAAAGATAAAATGTTAAAAATGTCATTTTCTTCTGAAAATATTTTCGTTTTAAACAATACAAATCGATTTGATGCGTTAACAGCATTGGTTTCTTTAGGGTTCGATAAAAAATCGGTTGAAAAAGCATTAGATAAAGTTGCTTCGACAGGTGAGGAAACAGTTGAACAATTAATTAAAGATGCTTTAAAAATTTTATAATAGTTGATTTTGTTTTTTAAAAATAGAAGTATAATTAGAAAAATTATGTTGATTGGAAGCATGTTTGTGCTTTCAAATTCGCTGTTTTCTCAAAATGATACTTTAATTTATCCAATTCAAAACAATAACGATCCTACGCAAACAAAACCTCAAAGTTTTGATTTGGGTGATCCAACTTCCATGAAACAGACCATTGTCTATGATCCAAAAACAGGAACATATGTCTTTAAAGAAACAATTGGTCAGTCAGAGTTAGATTACAGAAATCCTTCCATGATGACTCTGGAAGAGTATATTGAATATGAAAGACGAAAGTCTATAAATAAAAATTGGAAAGAAAAAATTGATGAGCAAACGGCATTAAATCGACCACTTGAGTTGCCAATCAAAATAGGAAGTAAAGTTTTTGAGAATATTTTTGGTTCTGATCAAATTACTATAAAACCACAAGGTACAGTTGAATTAACTTTTGGTTTAAATCACTCTAGATATGACAATCCAATTTTACCTGTTAAACAACGTAAATTAAATCGCTTCGATTTTCAGCAACAAATTCAGTTGAATTTAGTTGGTCAAATCGGAACGAAATTGAAGCTTGGAATGAGTTATAACACACAGGCGGCTTTTGATTTTGATAACGTTACGAAATTAGAATATGCAGGTAATGAAGATCAAATTCTTCAAAAAATCGAATTGGGAAATGTATCTATGCCATTACCAACAACGTTAATTCAGGGTTCACAAACTCTTTTTGGAGCGCATACTCAATTAAAATTTGGAAGAGCAACGGTTGATTTAATTGCTGCTTCTTCAAAAGGAAAACGTCAAGAAATTAATGTTTCTGGGAAAGCACAGGTTCAAACATTTGATTTGCAAGGAGATAATTACGAAGCAAATAGACATTATTTCTTAAATTTATATCATCATGACCATTATGATGATGCAATGGCAACTTTACCAATCGTAACTTCTGGAGTGAGTATTACTAAAATGGAAGTATGGGTAACCAACAAAACCAATGCAACTGAAAACACACGAAATATTATTGCATTTACTGATTTAGGTGAAGAAAAAGCAACAAATTGCCAAGGTACACCGGGAACCTTTTCAAATTATCAAATACCTGACAATGATGCGAATGGCTTATACGGATGGGCAGCAAGTCAACCGACATTACGATCGTTTTCTACTGCTGTAAATACATTAGCGAATCAAGTGCAAAGTCCAGGGCCTTTTCAACAAGCGACTCATTATGAGAAAATTGAAAATGCTAGAAGATTAACCGATCAGGAGTATTCTTATAATTCTTTATTAGGTTTTATTTCTTTAAATCTACCATTAAATAATGATGAGGTTTTAGCGGTTGCCTATGAATATACATATATGGGTTCAACATATCAAGTTGGAGAGTTTTCAACAGATGGTAGTGCCGGAAAAGATGCATTATTCTTAAAATTAATAAAACCAACAATTACGAATCCTAAAAATAAATTATGGGATTTGATGATGAAAAATGTGTATTCAATTGGTGCATATCAAGTTGGTCAACAAGGATTTAAACTAAATATATTATATAATAATCCCCAAACATCTGTATTAGTACCATTTTTTCCTCTAGCAAGTGATCGTCAATTAGTGACTTTACTAGATATGGATAAAATTAATACCAATAATCAGCCTTTCTCAGATGGGCTTTTTGATTTTGTTCCTGTCAATTTAGCTGGAAATAAATCAGATAATGGAGGTACAATAAATACAAAAAATGGTAGAATTTATTTTTCTACTATTGAACCATTTGGTAAAACATTGGCAAAAAAATTAGCAGATAAAGGTGTTTCTGCTGCGGCAATAAATCAAGTTGCTTATACAGAATTATATGATTCAACCAAAACAGCAGCTCAGCAAATACCAGCGAAGAATAGATTTAGTTTTAAAGGAGAATACCAGTCTTCTGTTTCTTCGGATATTCCATTAAATGCTTTGAATGTTCCGCAGGGAGCAGTTTCAGTTACTGCAGGTGGAATGAAATTAGTGGAAGGCTCAGATTATACAGTTGATTATAACTTAGGACGTGTTAAAATATTGAATACTGGTATTTTAGAATCAAATACACCGATTAAAATTTCTATTGAAAGTAATTCTGTATTTGGTTTCCAAGCTAGATCTTTAGTTGGTTCACGTTATAATTATCGATTTAGCAAAAATCTAAATATAGGAGCAACTTGGATGAGAATGATGGAACGACCAGTAACTCAAAAAGTCGATTTCGGTTCGGAACCTTTTAAAAACAACATATTAGGATTTGATATTGCATATAAAACTGAATTACCATTCTTGACTAAAATGGTTGATTTATTGCCTGTTATTTCCACTAAAGAAAAATCTACCCTTTCTTTTAGTGGAGAATTTGCACATATTATTCCTGGAGTTCCTAAAGCGATTAATAAAAGTGGAACCTCTTATGTTGATGATTTTGAGGGTGCTCAAAGTACAATTGATTTAAGAACGTATACTGCATGGAGATTGGCATCTGTTCCGCAAGGTCAACCAGATTTATTTCCAGAAGGTTCTTTGAAAGATTTATCTGCAGGTTTTAACCGATCAAAATTAGCATGGTATACTGTTGATCCTGTATTAAATGGACAAGGAAATTCTATGACTCCTTCAAATATTGCTAACGATCCTACCATGCTTTCGGATAGTCGAATGAGAATGGTTGTATCGAAAGATTTATTTCCAAATACGCAATTAGCATATGGATCAGTTCAAAATTTACCAATATTAGATTTAGCTTATTATCCTTCTGAAAGAGGGATGTATAATTATGAAGCGAATTCAGCAGCGATAAATCCTGATGGAACATTTTCTAATCCAAAAAATAGATGGGGTGGTATCATGAGAGGTTTAACAACCAATGATTTTGAGCAAACGAACATTGAATTTATTCAATTTTGGATGTTAGACCCCTTTAATGAAGATGCTGAAAATGTGAATCCAAATACACTTCATAGTGGAGGAGATTTATATTTTAACCTTGGAAATGTTTCAGAGGATTTATTACCTGATTCGCGAAAAAGTTATGAAAATGGATTGCCTCAAAATTCAACTGTAACGGGTACAACTGACGTTACTCCTTGGGCTAGAGTTTCTACGAATCAAACAACAGTTAATGCGTTTGATAATGACCCTGAATCAAGGGTTAATCAAGATGTTGGTTTAGATGGTTGGAATGATGCTGATGAAAAAGTGGCTTATGCAAACTATGCTTCATGGATTCAAAATGAACCAAGTTTGACTGCCACAGCGAAAGCTACATTAATGTCAGATGTATCTTCAGATGATTATAATTTTTATCGTGATGATAATTATGATGGATTAAATTATAATATTCTTCAACGTTATAAAAAATACAACGGAATGGATGGGAATTCTCCTACTCAGCAAATGTCTGATACTATGAATTCATCTAAATTTCCAACTCAAGCTACTAATTATCCGGATTTAGAAGATGTAAATCAAGATAATAACATCGGGGAATCTGAAAGTTATTTTCAATATAAAGTAAGTTTACATAGAAATGATTTACAAGTTGGTAAAAACTATATAACGAGCAAGCAAGAAGTAAAAGTTGGTACAAAAACGGAAGTTTGGTATCAATTTAAAGTTCCAATTAGAGATTACCAAAAAAAGGTGAATAATATTCAAGATTTTAGATCGATTCGTTTTATGCGAATGTTTTTAAAGGATTTTGATGAAGAAGTTATAGTTCGTTTTGCTCGACTAGAATTTGTAAGAGGAGAATGGAGAAGATATTTTAATGATCTTTCTCAACCTGGTGAAGCAATTAATCCTGAACCAAATTCAACTGATTTTACAATTGGAGCTGTAAACATTGAAGAAAATGCTCAACGAGTTCCTGTAAATTATGACATCCCGCCAGGAATTATTCGAGAAGTAGATCCATCTCAAACATACCAACGTCAGTTAAATGAGCAATCATTAACTTTAAATGTTTGTGGTTTAAAAGATGGAGATTCAAAAGCTGGTTATAAAAATGTTCAATTTGATGTTCGAACATATAAAAAGCTAAAAATGTACGCTCACGTTGAAGAAGTAAAACCTGGTACTTTAAAAAATGAGGATGTTACGCTTTTTGTTCGTTTAGGTACAGATTTATTGGAAAATTACTATGAATATGAATATCCATTGAATAAAACAGATTGGGGTTCAAACCTCACACCTGAGCAAATATGGCCATCTGAAAACGATATGGAAATTATTTTTGAGGATTTAATTAGTTTAAAAATAAAAAGAAACTCAGCAATTGATAAAGGGAGTACTTCTGTTTCAACTTTGTTGGAATATGTGGAAACTGATCCTAGAAATCAGAAGAGATTAATAAAAATTAAGGGGAATCCAAATTTACAAGGAATTAAAAACATCATGATAGGTGTTCGAAATCCTGGTAAAAATAATTCGTCTCCTTGGCAATCAACAGATGATGGTCAAGAAAAATGTGCAATCGTTTGGATAAACGAACTTCGTTTAACAGATTTTGTAAGTGAAGGTGGATCAGCAGCAGTAGCTCAAATGCAAATTCAAGCAGCTGATTTTGCTACAGCATCACTATCCGGAAATTACAGTGGTTTAAATTGGGGTTCGGTAGATTCTAGGGTACAAGATCGTCAAAGAAATACAAAAATGGGATTTGATATGAATACAAGTATTCAATTAGGTCAATTTTTTGGAAAAAAAATGGGGTTATCATTGCCTTTTTTCTACGGTCACTCAATAGGTGTTGTAAACCCTGAATACGATCCATTTAATCCTGATACTAAATTAAGTGAATATAATTCTGAAACTAGAAAAGAGCGATTAAGGCTGGGGCAAGATTATAACGAGCGTAAATCATACAATTTTACAAATGTTAAAAAAGAATTAAAAGCTGGAGCAACACCTTATTTCTGGAGAATAACAAATTGGTCTGCTAGCTATGCTTATGCTGAAAACTTGAAAAGAGATTTCAATACAAATTATGATAGAACAAAAATATGGACGACAGGTTTAAATTATAATTACTCTTTTAATTCAAAACCAATCGAACCATTTAAGAATGTGAAATTCATGCAGAAGTCAAAATGGTGGACGATAGTTAAAGAAACAAATTTTTATTTAAATCCAAAAAATATTTCATTTTCAAACGATGTTGTAAGAAATTATAATGAGCGTCAAATTCGAAATAATATTGCACCTGATTATGAATTTCAACCTGTATATGTGAAACAATTTACATGGAATAGAAAATATTCTTTAGGTTATGATATTACAAAAAATTTAAAATTCAATTTCAATGCAACAAATAGAGCTATTTTTGTTGAAAATAATCAACGAGTTGACCGTAAATTGGATCCTTTAGGTTACAACAATTTTAAAGACACAATCAGAAGTCAAATGGCAACGTTTGGTAAAACAATGGATTATACTCATGATTATAATTTGAGTTATAATTTTCCTTTAGATAAAATTCCTGCATTAAATTGGATAACTGCAAATACGAAATATTCAGGAACATATAACTGGCAAAGAGCGCCATTAGCTCAATCTGATTTCGGTAATACAATTCAAAATAGTAGAACTGTTAACTTAACGTCTCAATTAAACTTTCTTACGCTATATTCTAAAGTCCCTTACTTTAAAAAGGTGATTGATTCTGGTAAAGGTGCTGCGAGAACAAAAGCAAATATAAAAACAATTGCAGATGGGAAAGACGGAGATAAAAAAGCAGGAGACACTAAAACTCCAGCTGCTAAGCCAGAAAATGAAAAGCCTGAGTCTGAAATGACGCGAAAAGAGTTAAGAGAAAAGAGACGTAAGGAAAAGAAAGAAGAAAAGGAAAAGCTTCGTAAAGAAAAAGAAAAGAAAGAAATTAATCCAATAGGTGGATTCTTAGCTAGAATGGTTATGACTGTTCAAAATGTATCTGGAACATATAGTTTGACTGACGGAACTTTATTATCAGGCTATAATAAAGAGTCTAGTGTTTTAGGTATGTCTGGAACAAATCAATTTGGAACGTTAGGTGGATTTGTGTTCGGTCAACAAAGTTATGATTTAAAAGGAAGAGAAACTGGTTATAATATTGCTGATCGTTTAAGTAAAGACAATTCATTAGTTAAAAATGAAAACTTAAATAAGCCGCATACTATTACACATAATCAGACGATCAATTTTAGAGCGAGTTTACAACCGTTTAAAGATTTCACAATCGAACTTACAGGTAATAGAGTATACGGAAATAATAGTAGTGACTTTTATAGATGGAATCCTTCAACTAACCAATATGAAGCTCAAAGTCAAATGCAAACTGGAACATTGACATATTCAACAATATCTACAAGTACATCTTTTGTAATTTCTAATAAAAACAATTTATACGGTTCAACAGCATTTAATTCAATGCGTGAAAAATTGAGCACTGTTTCGCAAATTTTAGGTGAAAAAAATCCAAATTCATCTCCTGGTGGTCAAGGTTTTTATAAAGGGTATTCTTCTTCGCAACAAGATGTAATAATAGGTGCTTTCTTGACTACATATACGAATAATAAAGTAAATGATAAAAATATAAATCCAATTAAGAATATACCACTTCCAAACTGGTCAATTAATTACAATGGATTGACGAAATTTGAATTCTTTAAAAAACATACAAAAAACTTCGTTGTTCGTCATGCATATAGTTCAACAGTTTCAGTTTCAGGTATTCAAACAAATTTAAAATCGCATAGAGATTCAAATGGAAATTTGGATTCAACCGATATTTCAAATAATTTCTATTCAGCTAGTACAATACAAAATGTAACAGTAACTGAACGATTCTCACCTTTAATTGGTTTTGATGCTACTTGGAATATTAAAAATCAAGGGTTGATAACAAAATTTGAAATCAAAAGAGATCGAAGTGCAACATTGTCAACAATAAATACGCAGATTACTGAGATTGTCGGGAAAGAAATAGTTATAGGAGTAGGATATAAATTTGCAAAAGTAAAATTACCGTTTGAAAAAATAGATCCAAGTCCAGTTAATATTCGATTTGATTTATCAATAAGAGATAATCAAACTGTTGTAAGAAAAATCATTGATAATACGAATCAAGCAACTGCTGGACAAAAAGTTGTTTCTATAAAATCTTCAGCTGATTACAATATTGGACAAAATTTAGTAATTCAATTTTATTATGATCATGTAATTAATACTCCAAAAGTAGCTACATCATTCCCTACAGCAAACTTGAGTACTGGTATTAAATTAAGATTTAATTTAGCAGGAGTTCAATAAGATGATAAGAGCTGCAAAAATTGGAGATGAAATTGCTATTCACGGATTAATTTGTGAATTGGCAGAATATGAAAAGGCACCAAATGATGTTATTAATACACCTGAAGCGATACGGGAGCATCTTTTCACTGAAAAAATATGTGAAGCTTTAGTAGTAGAAGTCGAATCTCAAATTATTGGTTTTGCACTTTATTATACTTCATATTCAACCTGGAAAGGTAAATGCTTGTATTTGGAAGATTTCTATGTGAAACCCGAATTTCGTGGAAGTGGTTTTGGTTCTAAATTGTTTGAAAGAGTTGTAGAAATAGCCAAACAAAGAGGTGTCAAACGAATGGATTGGCAAGTCTTAGATTGGAACACACCAGCAATTGATTTTTATAAACGAAAAAATGCTATTTTAGATGAAGAGTGGATCAATGGTCGATTCTTTTTTGAATAAATAACTTTAAACTGATTAAACTTGAAAACAATACTAATTGCAGGAGGTAAAGGATTAATCGGAAATCAATTAAAATCATTATTCGTTTCTAAAGGATATGAAGTTAGAATATTAACTAGAAATCCTAAATCAAATGACGAATATAAATGGAATCCAAAAGATCGTACTATAGATTTTAAAGCGTTATTAAATGTTAATGTTCTTATCAATTTATGTGGTGAAGGAATTGCAGAAAAACGATGGACAAACAAGAGAAAACAAGAATTGTATGATTCTAGAATTGAAACCACAAATTTTCTATATTCATTAAAGGATCAACTTCCTGAATTAGAAACTTATATTTCTGCTTCTGGAATTACCTGCTACGGCTTTGAAAATCACTCAAAATTCTATACTGAAGAAGATGAATTTGGAATTGATTATATTTCACAGTTAGTCAAAAAGTGGGAAGAATCAGCAGATCAATTTTCCTCCATTTGTAGAGTTGTTAAATTGAGAACAGCTGTTGTTCTTTCAAAAAATGGAGGTGCATTGCCTAAATTATTAAAACCAATTCAATTAGGAATTGGTTCTCCTTTAGGAATAGGTAAACAAATTATGCCTTGGATTCATATAAATGATTTAGCCAATTTATTTTTATTTAGTTTAGAAAATACATCTATTAGTGGCTCTATTAATTGTTTAACTGATAATGCAACGAATAAAGAAGTAACAATTGCATGTGCTCATTTACTAAATAAAAAATTATGGTTTCCAAATGTGCCAAGTTTTATAGTGAAATTAATTTTAGGAGAGCTTTCAATCATTTTATTGGATGGTGTAAAAGTTTCAAATTCTAAAATTGTTAAAAAAGGATTTGTTTATAAATATGATTCACTTGAAAAAGCATTAAAAGTAGATTAATTTTATAATAATTTAATATTACCCCCTATTTTTTATGGGGGTAAATCATAAAAAAGTTATATTTATTTGCTTTGACCCCTAAAAAATTCTTAAATTTGTCAAAAATAAATTTTTTATCATGGCAACTAAAAGAATCCAAGGGTATCAAGATGTGTTACACAGAACACCAAAACCAATCGAATTTGATGGTAAAGTATCAGAATTATTTGGAAAAAATGTATTTCACAGTGAAATAATGCGTGAATACCTTCCAAGTGATGCATACAAATCTATGATGGAGGCAATTCAAAATGGAACACGTTTGGATCGTAAAATGGCTGATCAAGTTGCATCTGCAATGAAAGATTGGGCAATAACAAAAGGAGCAACACATTATACACACTGGTTTCAACCTTTAACAGGGACAACTGCTGAAAAACATGATGCTTTCTTTAAACCAGTTGGGCCAGGTAGAGCAATCGAGCGTTTTGATGGAGATTTATTAGTACAACAAGAACCAGATGCATCTTCATTTCCAAATGGAGGTATCAGAAATACATTTGAAGCAAGAGGATATACAGCTTGGGATCCTTCTTCTCCAGCTTTCGTAATTGGAAAAACATTATGTATCCCAACGATTTTCATTTCTTATACAGGTGAATCATTGGATTATAAAATGCCATTGTTAAAAGCTTTACATGCAATTGATCAAGCGGCTGTTGAAGTATGTCAATATTTTGATAAAAATGTAACGAAAGTTAACGCAACTTTAGGTTGGGAACAAGAATATTTCTTAGTTGATCAAGCATTATTCAATGCACGTCCAGATTTAATGATGACAGGTAGAGCATTATTTGGACATGATTCAGCTAAAGGTCAACAATTAGAAGATCATTATTTTGGTTCAATTCCAGAAAGAGTGACTGCTTACATGAGAGATTATGAAACAGAAGCTATTTTATTAGGAATTCCTGTTACAACTCGTCATAATGAAGTTGCACCTAATCAATACGAGTGTGCTCCAATTTTTGAAGAATGTAATTTAGCGAATGACCACAACTTATTGTTGATGGATTTAATGGAAAAAATTGCACGTAAACATGATTTCAGAGTGTTATTACATGAGAAGCCATTTGCAGGTGTTAATGGTTCAGGAAAACACAACAATTGGTCATTAAGTACAAATACAGGTGTAAATTTATTGGCTCCAGGTAAAAATCCAAAATCAAACTTACAATTCTTAACTTTTTTCGTTAATACGATTAAAGCAATTCATGATAATGCTGATTTATTACGAGCTTGTATAGCAACAGCAGGAAATGATCATCGTTTAGGTGCAAATGAAGCTCCACCAGCAATTATTTCTACGTTTATCGGATCACAATTATCTTCTTTATTAGATGAAATTGAGAAAAATGTAAAGGCTGGTAAAATGACTCCAGAAGATAAAACAGAATTGAAATTAAACATCGGTAAAATTCCACAAATCATGTTGGATAATACAGATAGAAATAGAACTTCTCCGTTTGCTTTTACTGGAAATAAATTTGAATTTAGAGCTGTTGGTTCATCTGCAAACTGTTCACATGCTATGATTGTTTTAAATACAATAATGGCAAATCAATTAAATATCTTCAAGAAAAGTGTTGATACTAGAATTGAAAAAGGAGAGACAAAAGATGAGGCAATCTTAAAAGAACTTCAAAAATTAATCAAAGAATCTAAAAAAATTCGTTTTGAAGGAAATGGATATGGTGATGAGTGGGTTAAAGAAGCAGAAAAAAGAGGTTTAAATAACTTAAAAGATACACCAAGAGCATTAAAAGTTTGGAGTGATAAAAAAGTATCTAAATTATTTAATGATTTAAATATTTTAACTCCACGTGAAATAGAAGCACGTCAAGAAATTGAATTCGAAAGCTATATCTTGAAATTACAAATTGAAGCTCGTATTATGGGTGATATGGTTCAAAGTCAAATTATACCTGCTGCAATTGAATACCAAAATAAATTATTACAAAATGCACAAGGATTGATCAATGTTTTAGGTGAAAAAGAAGGTAAAAAAGCCGCTAAAACTCAAATTGATTTGATCTCTCAAATTTCTGAGCATATCAATAAAATGAAAGATTTTGCAGATAAAATGTTAACGGCTAGAAAACAAGCTAACCTAATTGAGCACGCTGAAGATAAAGCAATTGCATACTGTGATAAAGTAAAAGTTTATTTTGATGATATTCGTTACCATGCAGATAAATTAGAATTATTGGTTGATGATGAATTATGGCCAATGCCGAAATTTAGAGAAATGTTATTTACAAAATAATCTTCTACTATTAATTTGAAAGGTTCTTCAATTGAAGGACCTTTTTTTGGTTTATGGGTAAGTTATTATTTGTTAAATAAGCAATTGATTGTTCATATTTTTTAGAATGAAAATATGTAATAAACTACTTTTACACTAACTTAGTGCAAGAATAATTTGTAAAAACTAAAATTAATTAAATATGAAAAAGAACTTTTTTTACGTTTCGGCAATTGCTTTTTCTTTAGTATTGGCTAGTTGTGGAGCAAAATCAGAAGAAAAAGAAACTACTGAAGCTCCAGCTGTAGAAACACCAGCAGCAGAACCAGCAATGGAAGAAACAACAACAGAAGAAGCTCCAGCGGATGCTGCTCCAGTTCAAGAAGAAGCAAAACCTGAGCATAAAGCAAATCATAAAGCAAAACCTGAGGAAAAACCAACTGGAACGGTTACAAAGCCTGTCATTAATAAAGTAAATGGTGCTACAAGAAACAATGCTGCACCAGTTGAAAAACCAAAAGAAGAGCAAATTAAAGAAGCTGTTGAAAAAGTTGAAAAAGTTGAAGGAGCAGTAAGAAAAAAATAAAATAGAATAAATAGTTGATAATGCTCAATCTATATGGTTGAGCATTATTTTATTCAAATAAAGCTGTTTTAATTGCACCTGTTGTAACTGATTTACAAGTAGCAAAATTAAACGATATTTCATGAGAAAAACTTCTTCCTAAAGGAGAAACGACATAATCTACAGAATATTGAATTAAATATTGTTGATTTATTTTAAAATACATAAAACCTAGAATTGCTTCAGTAAAACGATAACCTCCACCAATTCCAAAAACATTTTTAAAATCAAAAATTGCATTTGCATCTACTCCTAATGGGCCAGTTGTTGGGATTTTGAAAAGAATACCCGAAAGTAAATTAATGTCGTTTGTGATTTTTAACTTACTACCAGCATTAATATAAGTTTGTAAACGATATCTAGAGTCTAAACCAACTCCTTTCCATTTTGAATGCATTAAATTTTGAATTGATGCTCCGAAGTAATAATTTGCTCCATTCCACCATGCTCCAATTGTAGCATCTGGCATTACTAATGATGCTTCAGATAAAACAGCTGGATCTGGATCAATTGTTATTGAATTACTTTGATCATAACCAAAATGCATCATTCCCATAGACAAGCCTAAAGATAAACGTGTGTCCCTGGAAAAATTAAAATGCCCTGCATAGGCTAAATTAAAGCGATTCGTAGTAAATTGACCAATTTTATCCGTTTCCACTTTTACACCAATTCCATGTCGAGCACTTAGATAGGCAGTTCTATTGGCTTGTAAAGGTACGCTTAATGTAACAAATCCACTTTTTGGAGCGCCATTTAAACCGACCCACTGTGTTCTATATAATGTTTGAATATCTACACATGCTTTAATACCTGCATGGGCAGGATTAATTGAAAATTGATGTGTAGCCCACTGAGTATATTGAGGTAGTTGTTGTCCAAAAGAAAAAGTGCTCATTACAAGCATTAACATTAAAAAAGAAAATATTTTAATTTGTCCTCTCATTTTATTAATGTTATACTTCCATCATAAACTCTCTTATTCTCATCACGTAATTCTAAATGGTAATAATAAACGCCTTCGGCATATTCATTTTTTTTATTTTTACCATCCCAAGCTTTTTCATAAGTGTAAGCTGTCGTTTCATATACCATTTGTCCCCAACGATCAAAAATTTGCAAAACATTGTTAGTATATTGGTCGACATACAATATTTCAAATGTATCATTTTTTCCATCTCCATTAGGAGAAAATGTATTAGGTATTACGATATTTTTATTTACATGGAAAATCATTTCATCATAAACAGTACATCCATTTTCAGTTGCCGTTAAATAATAAATTGTTGTTTGATTAGGATTTACTATTGTATTCAGTAAAGAAGTATCAGCTAAACCAAGTCCAGGTGTCCAAAAATAATTTGAAGCTGAAGTAACTCCCGACATATTTGAGGCTTTTGTTGGATCTTTCCATAAATCTGGTCCTGCATCAACTAAAACGGTTGTCACATTAATTGGTAATGAATTCTTTGAAATCGTGTCAACACATACCGAAAAGCAAGTCGTTTGTACCGTCACAATATCTCCATCATTTAATGAAGCCGTTTGATAATATGCTTCAGGGGTAGAAGCAACAAAAGTACCATTTACATACCATTTAAAATTTGTACTATCTGGACAATTTGCCAATGTAACGTTGTATGTCACTACTTCATTTTTACATACTGATGATTTTGAAGGTGCCACTGAGATAAAAGGAGTTGGTTTTGTTACTGCTCCTCCAGTTAAAAACACATTAAAAGTACATCCAGCAGCTAATGATATTCCAGCTCCAGTTTTATCTCCTCCAACAACAAGGTAATAAGTAGTATTTGGATTTAATGCGGGTGCATTGATTGAAAAATTTCCAGTAGCATTTGAAACACAATTTCCTATCAATGCATAAGAAGATCCATTACAAGGTGTTGAAGTTTGAATTAATGCAGCTTGTAATTGTTGACTTTGACCAGTATTTGATTCAAAAACAAGATTATTAAAATTTATTTGAGCTGTTCCACCCGTGGCATTTGTTGTGAATTTTAACCAAATTGTATTTTCTGGGGCAAAACAAAAATTAAAATCATCTTCGCAATTATTACACAAAGTTGCATTTGCTCCAATATTCGTAAATGTCATTAATTTATCCGAACATAATTCAGTGGCGTTATTACAATTATTATTTACTAATTGAGCAAATAAACTGATATGAACAGTAAAAATAACCGTTAACAATAAAATAACTTTCTTCAGCATTTATTCTTTAAGTCCTTTATTTTTCATGAAAATAACAAAAATTGACAATTCAATAAGCATCTTTTTTAAAGTTTTTTGAATTTAAATATCATCTCTAAGTTATTTTTATCAATTTTGGCATAATTATAGACTTGGACATTTTCAATATCTATTTGTTTGTTTTTGATTTCATTCATTATGATTACCTCAGAAACAATTAACTTAAAGAATAAACTTATGAAAAAATTTCTACTTTTCGCATTTAATCTCCTTCTATTTTCGAACCTTATGCTTGCTCAAGGAAAACTTGACTATGATAGAGATTCAAAATGGTTTTGGGGTTTCAACTATGGTGCGACATGGCAAACAACGGACGTTAACTATAAATTAAATCATGGTTGGGGCTTGACATTAGGGAAGTCATTCAATTACAATTATGGTAAAGTTTTTAGTTTTGATATTAGAGGTCGCTATTTAACTGGAAATTGGTATGGGCAAAATACTGATTCAACGCAATTATCTTCTTCCTATCAAGGTGTTTATAGTCAGCAAGCTACAAATTACAAAGATTCTTTAGGCTTTACTATTCTTAATTTTCAATCTAAAATCAATCGTCTAGCACTTGAGTTAGTTATTCACGCCAACCGTATTAGGGAAACAACTGGATTTGATCCTTATATTTTTGGAGGTGTTGGATTTACTTGGTATGACACAAAAGCAAATCTAAAAAATGATAATTCATTTGGAACCAATCCTATTTACAATTATGATTCATTGGCAAATTATAATATTAGTAGCATAACTTCTTTTCAAGATAAAACATATGAAACTTCATTAAGTTCATATAAACCTGCTTTTATGCCAAGTTTAGGTTTTGGTTTGGGGTATCAAATTGGAAAAAGAGTGTCAATAGGGGTAGAGCATAAAACAACTTTTACACAACGTGATAATTTTGATGGAATTGTTAAATCTAGTAAGTATAAGCAAGATTTATATCATTATACAAGTGCCTATATTCGCTTTCAAATTAGAACGAGTGCTTCTCGTCATGAAAATGATCAATCAACATCAACACATACAACAAATCCTCCATTAACTGATCCAACCAATACTCAAAATTCTCGTCAACTTCCTATTGTTACCTACATTAATCCAATTTCAAGTGGAACAACTGTTAATTCGCCTAATTTTATTATTCGAGCAGATGTCAAATATGTGTTAGATAGAGAACATATTACATTTAAACAAGAAAATACAATTAACACCAATTTTACTTATAATTCAACAAGTCACCAATTGGTCAGCAATGTCGTTTTACAACCAGGATCAAACGCTTTTGAAATTACTGGAACCAATCAATATGGATCTGATGTAAAGTCAACAATTGTTATTTATAAAAGAGATGAAGGAACACCACCAATTGTTACGATTACAAATCCAACTCTAAATCCAACAACTGTAAATTCACAAGGATATAACTTTACTTCTAACATTTTGAATGTTGAACAAACAAGTCAAATTTCAATGGTTTTTAATGGTCAAAATTTTACTTCGTTTACTTTTAATCCTACAACACACAATGTTACAGCTTCCTTGGTTCTTCAACCAGGTTCAAACAGTATACTTGTGAAAGGAACAAATAATTTTGGTACAGATTCTAAAACGACTACAATCATTTTTGAACGACCTCAAGTTGCTCAGCCACCTGTAGTTACAATAACAAATCCTTCTCTTAATCCTTACTCAGTTTCGTTATCAAACTTCAATTTAGTATCTACTATTTTAAACGTTTCAACACAAAACCAAATTTCTGTAAAATTTAATGGTCAAACTATCTCAAATTTTACTTTTAATCCTGCTAATCATTCAATTGCAGTTCCTTTGAACTTGATTTTAGGATCAAATACAATAACTGTTACAGGAACAAATACCGCGGGGACAGATTCTAAATCAACAGTTATTAATTATCAGCAGGTTCAACAACAATTACCACCTATTGTCACTTTTATTACGCCTGCAACTGATCCTTATAACTCTAATATAAAGACATATGCGGTTTCAGCAACAGTTACAAACGTGAATACAGATGCTGGGATTAATGTGCACATAAATGGATCAAATTTGGCTAATTTCACGTTTAATCCAACAACGCATATCGTTTCATTTAATGCTAATTTGATTGAAGGTTCAAATAACATTTCCATAACAGGTACTAATACCGTAGGAACTGATACAGAAGATCAAACAATTGTTTATGTAAAACCTTCTGTTATCTTGCCGCCTGTAGTTACTTTTGTCGATCCAATTTCTTCTCCGTTAACTGTTTACACAGCTACTTACAATGTTCAATCTAAAGTTTTAAATGTAACAGATAAGCAAAATATAGAATTAAAAATCAATGGGATACTATCTACTAATTTTACATTTAATACAACTACAAAACAAGTAGCGTTTACGACAAATCTTCAACTTGGGGCAAATGTTTTCGAAATAAAAGGAACAAATTCTGCAGGACAAGATATCGCAACAACAACTATTATCTATAGAAAGCCAGATGAAAAAATGCCACCATTGGT
>CANGHX010000027.1 GCA_947453715.1 Flavobacteriales bacterium
CTTGATTCGAAATCATTCCTGATTCTATTTCATTCACAAACATTTTTGCTGCATTGTAATCATTTGTCACCGGTAACTGAACATAAGCGCTTCCTGCAAAGATTGTTAATCCTAGTTTTTCTCCATGTAAATTATTGATTAACTGCGTGATTGCTCTTTTCGATATATCCAATCGGGTTAATTCCTTATCTATGTCTCTTGTATTCATGGAATTTGAAATATCCAATGCTATCACCAATTCCAAACTTTCAACTGTTCCTGCAACTTTTTTTGAACCATAAAATGGCTGTGCGATTGAAATTACTAAAGTTGTGAGTGCAATTCTAAAAAAGATGTATTTAATTGCAACGTGAACAGTAGAAACCGATGAAAAAATTGATAATCGAACATTTTGATTAATTTTCCCAAAAATCAAATTCAATTTGTTTAGTTGAAATAATAATAAACCTAACAATGGCAGAACGACTAATTCCAACAATAATAACTTTGGATAGCGAAATGCTAAATGTTCACCTATAGAAGTTGATTCATAGCCTAAAAAGTAAAACAAAGCAACAACAGAAAGAATGGAAATCAGTTCCCAAACAATAATAATTGTCGCCAACTTTTTAAGATTATATGTAAACTCTTGGTTACTCATTTATTTTAAATACACTATAGTTTACAATCCATGTTAATAGAATTAACAAAAAAGCCCAATTTAAAAACGCCCCTGGAGTTGCAGGCGGTTCAGACTTATATTGTTTATCTAACATTTTTCTTTTCTCAAGCTTTTCTATCTCTTTGTATATTTGAGCTAAACTTTTTTCATCAGTCGCTCTAAAATATTGTCCGCCCGTTTTATCTGCAATTTTCTTTAATGTTTGTTCGTCTATTTCCACAGGAGCATATTCATAACGAATCCCAAACGGAGTTGGAACAGGTGAAAGTGCTTCACCGTTTGAACCTACACCTATCGTATAAACTCTTACATTTTTAGCTTTTGCCAATTCTGCTGCTGTTTCAGGTGAAATATCTCCTGCATTATTACTCCCATCGGTTAATAAGATTACCACTTTTGAAGGCAATGAATCATTTCTAAGTCGAGCAACTGCAGTTCCAAGACCTGTTCCGATAGCAGTACCGCCTTCCAATGTTTCAAAATCTAATTGATCAATTTGTTCTTTTAACACATTGTAATCTAATGTAGCTGGACAAGCTGTATATGCTTCTCCCGCATAGACAACTAAACCAATTCGATCCCCTTGCCTTCCATCGATGAATTTTTTTGCAACTTCTTTCGAAGCCTCCATTCTATTAGGTTCGAAATCCCTTGCCAACATAGAAACAGATAAATCCATCGCTATAATAATATCAATTCCATTTTTATAATTCTCATCGAAGTTCTCTTGTGAATTCCAATGAAATGGTTTCGCTAAAGCAAAAATTAATAAAATCATTATGAAACCATATACCAGTATAATCGCCTCCCTTAATCGAAGAACCCAAGAAGTTGCTAAAAACTGCTGTTCTTTTTCATTTCTAGAAAATTTAACTTCTCCATGTTTATTTCGCTCTTTTTTAAACAGGAAATATATGACTATAGGAACAACAGCCAATAACCATAACCAGTTTGGAGAAAGGAAATCATATTCCCAAAACAATATGTTCCAATTAGTCAACATTTTCGAATTCTATAGGACTTGTTTCTGCTATAATTTGTTTTGCCAATACTGAGATTCTTAAAACTGAAAGTTCATTAGGAGAAGATTTTGCAAATTTCACCATGTCGGATTGAATCAAAATCTCAACGATTACTTCAATAGTTTCTTTATTCAACCCTTTTTGAGTTAATAATAACTTCGTTTCTTGGGTTGTTTTTTCTAATAAATTAACCTCATATCGTGCAGCTAAATAAGAACGTATGATAAATGACAATTCAATATAGTGCTTCTTCAGTTTCCCTTTTTCCCAAAGTTTTTCTTTTTCTAAAGCATCAATTGCCATTAATGTTCGCTCTTTTAATGAGAGCACTTTTATTTTAACAGGCTTTTTGGTTACTTTTTTCCATCTGAAATAAATCCACGTCCCGAGACCAATGATGATAACTGGAACTAACCACCACCAATTGCTTTTAAAGAAATTTTTAATTTGAATAGAAATTGGTTCGGCTGGTAATTTAGCATAGGCTTCTTTAATATCATAAATATCTTGACCTTTCTTTGCTGGAACTAAATCGACCCTTATGACTTGAGCTGGAAAAATTAATTCTTTACCGTTTACTGATAATTCAATTTTAGGAATTTCAAAATATCCCGAATCCCAAGCTGTGATTTTATATCCTCCAACCCAAAGTAATTCGTTCTCTTTTCCAGAAACGATCGTGTCGTGAAATGCTTGCATTATCTCTAATTCAACCATCTCTTTCGACCCTAATTTGCTGTTGTGAATGAATCTTTTTGCTGGAATAAAAGTTGAATATGACTTAAAAGGAATTTTTTCTTTTGAATCAACTTTAATCATATAGGTCAACGAGGTTTGCTGACCAATTAGAAATTGATTTCTACCAATTAACGTTCTTCCTACCTCTTGAGAGAATAAATTCCCAAGAAATAACATAACGCAATATATCAGTAACCAATTTTTCATTATCCTCTTCTTTGAAATAATTTCATTAATACCGGAATATAATCCTGTTCGGTTGAAAAAGTTGCTAAATCAATTCCAGCTCTTTTAAAGTCATCTTTTATTTTCGCTTCACTTAAAACCGCCTCTTTTGTATAATAATCTTGAACTAAAACTGAATTACTATTTACCCAAGAAGTTTTTCCTGTTTCTGCATTAAACAATTGAACTAATCCCATTTTTGGTAATTCAAATTCAGCCGGATCAAACAAGCGAATTGCAACCATATCATGTTTTTTACGACTCACTTTCATGCCTTCCATGAAATTATTGGTATCGAAAAAATCACTAATTACAAATGCTATACTTCTCTTTTTTTGTGTATTTCTAAAAAATCGAAGCGCTTCATTCAGATTTGTTCCTTTATTTTCAGGTTTGAACTCAATTAATTCTCGTAGAATTATAAGCGCATGATTTCGACCTTTTTCTGGAGAAATGTACTTTTCTACTTTATCTGAAACAAATATTGCCCCTACTTTGTCGTTATTACTTATGGCTGAAAAAGCTAAAACTGCGGCTATTTCTAACGCTAAATCTTTCTTTGATTTTACGGTCGAACCAAATTCACTTGAACCAGAAACATCGATAATCAACATCACCGTCAATTCACGTTCTTCTTCAAAAATCTTAACAAATGGGCTATTGAACCTCGCCGTTACATTCCAATCAATGGTTCTCACCTCATCGCCTAATTGATAATCCCTCACTTCACTAAAAGCCATACCTCTTCCCTTGAATGCCGAGTGGTATTCTCCAGAAAATACATGCTTCGTCAAACCTTTCGTTTTGATCTCAAGCTTTTGTATTTTTTTTAGTATTTCTTTCGTTTCCATTGAGTTTAACTATTCAGTTCAATCAAGGTACTTCAATTCGATTCAATATTTTTGAAACAATATCTGTTGCAGACATATTTTCTGCTTCCGCTTCATATGTTAGACCAATTCTGTGTCTCATTACATCTGGAGCAACTGCACGAATATCTTCAGGAATAACAAATGCTCTATTTTGTAAAAATGCATATGCTTTCGCTGCCAAAGCTAAATTAATACTAGCTCTAGGAGAACAACCATAACTGATTAACGGTTCTAAAAATCCTAATCCATATTTCTCAGGAGTTCTTGTAGCATATACTATATCAACTATATATTGCTCTACTTTTTCATCCAAATAAATCTCTTTCACCAAACCTCTAGCTCTTTCGATATCGTTAGCAGCTAAAACCTTAGAAACTTTAGTTAATCCTTCCGAACGAACATTTGAACGAATGATTAGTTTCTCCTCTTCTTTCGTTGGATAATCTAAAAATAACTTCAACATGAAACGATCTACTTGCGCTTCAGGTAATGAATACGTTCCTTCCTGTTCAATTGGATTCATTGTTGCCAATACTAAGAATGGAGAAGGTAAATTAAAAGTTTCATCACCGATTGTGATTTGACGTTCCTGCATCGCTTCCAATAAAGCACTTTGAACTTTCGCTGGAGCACGATTTATCTCATCAGCTAAAACAAAATTGGAGAAAATTGGACCTTTTTTTACATTAAAACTTTCTGTCTTTGGACTATACATTAATGTCCCCGTAACATCTGCAGGCAATAAATCTGGCGTAAATTGAATTCGACTAAAATTCACATCAATTGCTTCAGAAAGTGTTTTAATCGCTAAAGTTTTTGCTAAACCAGGGACACCTTCTAACAAAACATGCCCATCCGCTAACAAAGCAATTAATAAACGCTCAACCATATTAGATTGACCTACGATTACTTTAGCAACTTCTTGTTTTAGTTGAGAAAAGATAAAATTTTCTTGTTTTATTTTTTCACTTAAAATTCGCAGCGCTTCTGCTGGATTAATTGTATTATTTAAATTCTCCGACATAATTGTAATGAATGAATATACAAAGTTGAACAAGTTTCCTTACTAAACACTTGTAAATGCTGTTAAATAATGTTAACATTGGGCAATAATTTTTCCAAATTACACTTAAAATGAATGAAAGAAAATGCCAAGAATGTGAACAAAAGTTAAAGGGTCGAAAAGATCAAAAATTCTGTTCTGATTATTGTCGAAATACTTTTAACAACCGTTTAAATGAAGATTCTACGAATTATATGCGCAGAATCAACAATATTCTTCGAAAAAATCGACGCGTATTGGCAAATCTAAATCCAAATGGTAAAAATACAGTAGAAGGAATTCGCCTAGCTGAAGATGGATTTAACTTCCATTACTACACCAATATTTATAAGACACAAAAAGGAGCAATGTACTATTTTTGTTACGATCAAGGTTATTTGAAAATGGACAACGATCAATATATGTTAGTTCAAAAACAAGATTATGTTAAATAATTTTAGCTAAAAATTAACAAAAATTGAAATGGCGTTTCAAAATAAAAATTGATAAATTTACGTTCTAATAAGAATATCGCTAATTGTATTTAATATGAAAAAAACAAAAACAATAATTACTTTAACGCTCATTTCTTTAATTACGTTAACAACTGTTCCAAGTTGTAAAAAGAAATCAAACAATTCTTTTGTTGTCGACTCTGATGTTTCAGCTGCAAACGACAATAACATTGCAGAAGGCCATTTTAATGACGTCCAAAATATTGCTGATCAATCAGCTTCAGGGAATTTAGTATTTTATTCACCAACTTATAATGGAGATGTAAAGCACAATGATGATTTTGAAAAGTCAAGTTGTGCAACAATAACTCACGATTCTTTATCTAACCCAAAATCGATTACAATTGATTTTGGAAATACAAATTGTGTTTGTAATGATGGAAAATCTAGAAGAGGCAAAATTCTTGTTTCATATATTGGCCATTATAGAGATAGCGCTTCTGTTCATACTATATCATTTGACAACTATTTTGTAGACAATAACCAACTCCTTGGAACAAAAACAGTTACAAACAACGGGCATAACTCAAATGGAAAAATAACATTTACGATTCACGTTGATGGCCAAGTTATTAAAGCAAACAATGGAGGAACAATCACATGGATTTCAGATAGAGTTAGAGTATGGACATTAGGAGAAAGTACTACAACTTTTATTGATGATGAATATTCTATAACAGGAACGGGATCAGGAACAAACTCAAGTGGTAATTCATTCACAACATTAATTACTTCACCTTTGGTAAGAGCATTAAGTTGTCATTGGTTCAAAAGTGGAGTTATCACTGTTACTCCTTCTAACAAACCAGTTAGAACAATTGATTATGGTGCTGGAACGTGTGATGCAAATGCGACGGTTACAATAAACGGAACAGCATATCCGATTATATTGAATTAAAAAACAATAATTATATTCAAAAAAAATGGAGAAGCTCAATTTGAACTTCTCCATTTTTTTTGAAATCTAATTTACTATCCGTATAATTCTTGTCTGATTTTTTCATACAAAACCATACCTGTTGCAACACCAACATTTAAAGAAGAAATCTCACCTTTCATTGGTATTTTTGCTTTAATATCAGCCATGTTTAGAATATCAGAAGTAATACCATCTTCTTCAGAACCCATAACAATCGCAACTGAACCTCTTAAGTTCACTTCATACAATGGAACATTTGTTTTTTCAGTACAAGCCACAATTCTCAATCCGCATTGTTGCAAATAGAATAATGAATCTTTAATGTTATCTGACTTACAAACTGGAATTCTATTCAATGCACCAGCTGAAGTTTTAATCGCATCAGAAGTTACTTGAACAGATCCTCTTGATGGAATTACTATTGCGTCCACTCCTTCACACTCAGCTGTTCTAGCGATTGCTCCGAAATTTCTAACATCTGTAATTCGATCTAAAAATAAGATACAAGGCTTCTCACCTTTTTCTAATTTTTCTTCCACCAATTTTTCGATATTATGGTAAGAAATTGGAGAAACATAAGCAATTACACCTTGGTGATTATTTTGCGTTACTTTGTCCAATTTTTCTTGAGGAACGTATTGTATATAATAATTCTTTCCTGCTAATGCATCTTTTAATTCTAAAAATAAATCTTTATTGATTCCTTTTAGAATCATTACTTTATTGATTTCTCTTTCAGCTTTGATTGCTTCAATCACAGAACGAATACCAAAAATAAATTCATCAGAATCCTTTTTTTCTCTTCGTTCATATGTATTTTCACTTCCAAAACTATCTCTTTGAGTGAATTTTCTATTTACTGAATATTCTTCTCTTTTACCGTAACCTTCTTTTCGGTTATTTCTTCTGTTTTCCATATATTCTTTGTTCGGCTTGTCTTCGATATGATTTTTGCAAAATCTACTCAGACTAACGCCTCATTGGTTGTTAATATCTAAATGCAAATTCAACCTCAACATTATCGCCAAGCGTTTTTGCTACTGGACATGCTTTACCTGCTCTAATTACTCTTTCAGCAGTTTCTCCGTCCCAATTGTTTTTTGTTAAATCTAATTCAATTACGATTTTACCGATTCTTCTAGGTTCAGCCGCCATGATTTTTTGAACATTCGCTTCAGCATGAACAAAACTGATTTCATGATTGTTACAAAAAATCCCCATGATTGTGATCATACATGAAGCATAAGCTGTCGCAACTAAGTCAGTTGGTGAAAATGCTTCTCCTTTTCCATTATTATCTATTGGAGCATCTGTTATGATTTCAGTTTGAGATTGAAGATGTGTACATTTCGTTCTTAAATCTCCTAAATATTCAACTTTTGAAGTAATCATGGTAAATAAATATTGTAACTTTGTAATGAATTAATTATTACCCCAAAGGGAAACTTTACAAAAGTAGTGTTTTTTATTGTCTTTCCTTTGATTCGAGTAAATTAAGTCCATAACGAAACAACGAGCAATTATGAGTGAATTAGAAAACGAAAATTCATCTGTAAGAATAAAAAAACCGAAGTGGTTACGAGTGAAATTGCCAACTGGTGAGAATTACAAAAAAGTACGTTCATTAGTTGATCAACATAAATTACATACCATTTGTGAAAGTGGAAGTTGCCCAAACATGGGAGAATGTTGGGGAGAAGGAACTGCTACTTTCATGATTTTAGGAAATATTTGTACACGTTCATGTGGTTTTTGTGGCGTTCAAACTGGTAAACCAGATGCGGTTGATGAATTTGAACCAGGAAAAGTTGCTCACTCTGTTAAAACGATGGGTGTGAAACACGCTGTAATTACTTCTGTAGATCGTGATGATTTAAAAGATGGAGGTTCTACAATTTGGGCTCAAACTGTTCGTGCAGTTCGTAACCAATCTCCAGGTACGACTATGGAAACCTTAATTCCTGATTTTGCTGGGAAATGGGAAAACTTACAAGTAATCATTGATGTTGCTCCAGAAATCGTTTCACATAATTTAGAGACAGTTCGTCGTTTGACGAAGCAAGTACGTATCCAAGCTAAATATGATAGAAGTTTAGAAGTTTTATTCCGTTTGAAAAAAGGTGGAATGAGAACGAAATCTGGCGTTATGTTAGGATTGGGTGAATCTCGTGAAGAAGTAATCGAAACAATGCAAGATTTAGCAAGTGTTGGAGTTGATATTTTAACTTTAGGTCAATACTTACAACCTACTCCAAAACATTTACCAGTTGTTGAGTTTATCACTCCTGAACAATTTGATGAATACAAAGAATTAGGTTTAAAAATGGGCTTCCGTTATGTTGAAAGTGGGCCGTTGGTAAGATCTTCTTATCACGCGGAGAAACACCTGTTTTGACTTCGACTTCGCTCAGTCTAAAAATTTTGGATGTTGGATGTTGGATGTTGGATTGGGGTAGATTTTTAAATTGTACCATATGAAAAGCTTTTTTTATTTACTTCTTTTGATTGTTTTATTTTCAGCTTGTTCATCACCTGAAAATAAAAAAATAGCCTCAACGGTTGAAAATACAACTTCAATTCACCAAACAAAAGTTTATTTTGGAAAGATTGGAAAATATCCAATCACTTTGGAATTAGCGATTGATGATAAAACGCTAAATGCTAAATATGTTTACAATAATAAATGTGAGACAATTGAGTTAAAAGGTGAAATCTTAGATGGCAATTTCACATTATCAGGAGGAAAAGAACGATTTGAAGGTAAACTCGATTCAACGTCTATCACCGGTAGTTGGTCAAACGGCAAAAAGAAATTTCAATTCAAATTAGAAGAAAAAGACATTCCATTCTTCAGCGTTTCTTATAAAACCTTAAAAAAAGAAAACTGTAAATATGCGAATGAAAATCGCAAGCATATTAATGATTCAACAAATTATTGGGATACTTTATGTACTTCAATCGACATACAATTAATGTCTTTTATTTTTAATGATAAATCACTTGAACAAAAAATCAACTCTTTCATTGAAAAAGAGGTTTGTGAATTTGGAAAAGGTTTCGACGACAATCTAAGTTTTAAAACGATCCAGCAATTACTAAACTCAGTCAACAAGCAAAACGATGAATACGGATATGAACATAGTATTTCTTGTAATTTAATAGAACGTTTCGAAAATATTTTAACTTTTTCAATCAGCGATTATTCATACGGTTTTGGAGCAGCTCACCCGAATCATTTTTCAGTCATGTACAACATTGATTTAAAAACTGGAAAACTAATTCAATTAGAAGAGATTTTCAAAAAAGGAACAAAAAATCAGTTAAATAAAATCGCTGAAAAATTATTCATCCAAGAAAATGGCTCGGAAGGCTGGGATTTCGAACAAGGCCAATTTGAATTAAATTCAGATTTTATCATTCAAAAAGATGGCCTCCTTTTCACATTTGACGCCTATGAAATTGGACCCTATGCTGCTGGTGATCCTTTTGTTTTTATCCCTTATTCAATGATTAAAAAGTTATTGAAAAGCGAATCTGTTTTAATAGAGTTTAATTTTTCCAAATAATTCATAACTCAATCTCTTTGAATTCGTTTACCAACTTTTGGGATCCGTCTTTATCTGTATAAGTAGTGACTATATTTTGAATGAAAAACTTATATTTTCCAGAATTTATAAGATCTTGAACCGACTTTGAATACAGCAACTCTTTAGGAATTGAATAAGATACTTTCATATTGTTTTTCCATTTATTTGTATTGAGTTCTGTATTAGGAATATAACTCCAACCGTTTCGAACATATCCATCGTTGAATTTAATTTGATCTTCTTTATTTAATTGAACTTCAATAACTGTTGAATCACTCGGTTTAGATTTGGAGTCAATAGGTTGGTAAACAAGCAAACTCCTAAAAACTAAAGTGTGATTACCAAGATTAGAAATGTTTGCTCTTAAGTTAAGATCATACGATTGATTTTTAGAAAATTTTCTCCTGTGTATATAATAGTTAGATTTAACATCTTTATCTTTTAAAACTTTGATTGATTTATAACTTTCTTGGTTAGATAATTTTACACCATATAAATCATTTTTACTATATTTAAGTAAATCGTAAAAACTGATAGTGCAATAACCTCTATTCCCCCAACTTTTCCCCCAACTATTTCTAACGTAGAACAATTGTTTTTTTAAATCGTAACCACAAATAACCATAAAATGATTTCCGACTCCCATTTCATCACATAAATTTTGGATAGAATCATTCCAGTCAAAATGATTTTCAACTTTTAGATATTCATCCAATAAAAAAGGGTATAAAAATGTAAGTGATTGTTTATTTTTACCAAGCTGAAGTAAAATATTTTCAATATTAAGTGGGCAAAAAACTATTTCACCCGTTAAATTAATCTTCAAATCATATAGTTCTTTTGGAGGCCTATTTTCAGAATAGCAATAATCAGGTACAGACTGGTCTTGATTCATCCCATGACATGGATATCCATATTCAAACCAAGAAGATTGATACGGCCAATGTGCTTCTTGCATTACTCCATATTTTAAAGCTGTCTTAATATTCCAATCTATATAGGAAGCCTCCTTTTTTTGTCCCCCATATTTTGCTTCAATTGTTTGTTTGGTTGCATAAATTAAATATTGCTCAGAAAGATTCATATATTTACCTTGCTTTCTAAATTCGTTTTCAATCATACTAATAGCAGCAAAATAACCACAAGAAGCTCTATATCCCTGATCTTTAACTTCAGTAAATTTTGACCTAAGATCAATTTTAGATGGAATTTCATCCTTTAGGTTAATTGGAATTAATGAATCTGTGTTTTGCGAAAAGAATACTGGACTAAAAGTTAAAAAAGCTAGTAAAATGAAGTGTTTCATGAACGAATTTTTATTTTTTAAAGCGGTGAAGATAGAAAAAATAAATAGAACTTATTTTTAACTATATTATTCTTAACATTCTCTTAATTATTCCTACAGAAATTCTACCTTTGTCAAAAAAAAATTAATATGAGTACTTACGATATTACAATCATTGGTTCTGGACCTGGAGGATATGTTTCTGCAATTCGTTGCGCACAGTTAGGATTTAAAACAGCTCTTATTGAAAAATACGACACATTGGGTGGTACTTGCTTGAATGTTGGTTGTATTCCATCAAAGGCTTTATTGGATTCTTCTGAACATTTTCATAATGCAAAACATAACTTTGCTGAGCATGGAATTGAAGTTTCTGGTTTAAAAGCGAACTTAGAACAAATGATCAACCGTAAGGCTGAAGTTATTTCTCAAACTTGTAATGGTATTAAATTCTTAATGGACAAAAATAAAATTGATGTTCATTATGGATTAGGTTCTTTTGTAGATAAAAACACTGTTAAAGTTACAGATAAAGAAGGAAAAGAAACAATCTTATCTACTAAAAACGTAATTATAGCAACTGGTTCAAAACCAAATTTCTTCCCAGGAATGGAGCCAGATAAAAAACGTATCATTACTTCAACTGAGGCTTTAAAATTATCTGAAATCCCTAAAAAATTATTAGTAATTGGCGGTGGAGTTATCGGTTTAGAGTTAGGTTCTGTATACGCTCGTTTAGGTTCTGAAGTAGAAGTAATCGAATTTGCAGATTCAATTATTCCTACAATGGATAAAGCGTTAGGGAAAGAATTAACACGTGTATTGAAAAAAGAAGGTTTCAAATTCAATATGCAACACAAAGTTCAAAGCGTTACTAATTTAGGTGATAAAGTAGTATTAAAAGCGTTGAACAAAAAAGACGAAGAAGTTACTTTCGAAGCTGACTATTGTTTAGTTGCTGTTGGAAGAAAAGCATATACAGAAGGTTTAGGATTAGAAAATGTTGGTTTAACTGTAAACAACAGAGGTCAAGTTGATGTGAACGATCATTTACAAACTGCTGTTCCAAATATTTACGCAATCGGAGATGTTATTAAAGGTGCAATGTTGGCACATAAAGCAGAAGAAGAAGGTGTTTATGTAGCTGAATTAATTGCTGGACAAAAGCCTCATATCAATTATGCATTAATACCTGGTGTTGTTTATACATGGCCTGAAGTTGCTGCTGTTGGTAGAACAGAAGAAGAATTAGTTGCTGCTGGAGTTGAATTCAAAGTTGGTTCTTTCCCAATCAAAGCATTAGGTAGAGCAAGAGCATCAATGGATACTGCTGGTTTAGTTAAAGTATTAGCTGATAAAACGACAGATGAAATTTTAGGTGTTCACATGATTGCTCCACGTGCAGCTGATTTAATTATGGAAGCAGTTACAGCAATGGAATACAGAGCGTCAGCAGAAGACATCGCTCGTATTTGTCACCCACACCCAACGTATTCTGAAGCAGTAAAAGAAGCTGCATTGGATGCTACGGATAAAAGAGCATTACACGCTTAACTTCGACTTCGCTCAGTTTGCGTGGTTCGACTTCGCTCAGTTTGCGTTTATAAGATTTAAGACTTAAAGAAAAAAGATTTTAAGACTAATAATAAATAATTAAAAAGCCGATTCAAATTAATGAATCGGCTTTTTTGTATCATAGAAATTAAAGACTTTTAGATGCAACTTGCTTCAATCAAACGAATATCAATTTCTAATTGGTTTAGATTTCTAACTATTGTTTCAAAAGGTGTAACGGAAAAGTAAATATGTTCCCAATCTGTTTTAACCGATTCTCCATCAAAAGTTCTATTTTGATCATCCAAATTCAATATTGATTTTGAAGAAATTTTGAAATATTGATTTACATAACTTTGGTAAGTTTTCAATTCCTTTTTTAATTGAATTAATATCTCTTTAGGTAAATCCTTTTCTGGATTTCTAGTATAACTTTTAAAGAAAAATTGATGACAAGACAAATAATCATTTCTATAGCCCATCAATAATTCCTCCTCATTTACGGATTTACCTTCTCCTAAATATTTGTACAAACTATTCCTAACTTCAGAAATGTTATTTAATACCTTCTCCGTTTTTTGTTGCAACTCTATCCTAACTAATGAATCGATTTTATTACTTTTATCATCCAATGATGACGACGCAAATATCGTTACATTTTTCAAATGTAAATCTGCAATCTCAATCGCTTCTTCTTTATATTTCGCACCATAAATTGCCGTAAGCGTAAACAATAATCCTCCCGCAATCACAACCATGATTGATGATAAGATTGTATTCATTTTCGTATCAGGATTTCTGATACCCGAAAAAAAGAACACCGGTAAAAACAGGAAAAATAGCACACCCAACGCCAATAACCACATAAAACTAGCTCCTGGCCAATGCATGATTTTGAAGAGAGTAGAAATACAAAATAAAATACCAAAGATTACTCCAAATCCAATAATAAATTTTTGCTGGACTACTTTGACTTCCTTTGATTTAATTAAGAAAAATATAGGTAAAAAGATAAAACTAATAGAAATTATCGCTAATTGTAATAACGCACTTGCTCCTGGCCAATGCATAATTTTAAATATTGCTCCGATAGCAAAGGTTATAGCGGAAAACATTCCACTTCTCAACATGACTTTTTTCATGGCATAATAATGTTTAAATGTTAATAATAAATCTGTCTCTTCTTGAATTTCTTTCAATTCTTTTTTGAAGAAACGCGGCAATACACTTCGATAATAATCATCAAAGTTTTTGTCGGGTGACATTTCATTTTCAATAACACAACAAATATGATCCAAGAGGCTTAACTGCAGTTCCTCCGTCTTGATTCCGTTACGTCTAACATCCTCCAGAATAAAATCAACTTGATCTTTACTTAACTCATACACATTCAACCCATTTTTGGTTTTAAGTCTAACAGAAATATCATTGTATCAATGAAATCTGAATACTCATTCACTTTTTCTTTGGCTATTTGCTTTCCCGTAATTGTAACCGAATAATACTTACGAATGCGATTTCCTACATTTACCACATCGGTGGATAAAATTCCTTGCGCTTCCAAAGCATGCAATGTAGGATACAATGCTCCTTCTGTCAATTGAATTTTCCCTCCAGTAAGCTCTTTTACTTTCTGAGTAATCTCATAGCCATACATTTTGTCACTTTCTGACAATAACTTTAAAATGATCGTTTTTAAAGTTCCTTTTATTAGTTCTGATGAATACATGATACAAATATATATATTACTTTTTAATATGCCTAATTTTCTTATGTATATAATTTTAAAAGTTAAATTACTTAATGTTTAAAAATGAAAAAAGCCAATTCAAATCAATGAATTGGCTAATAATTTTATAATAGTTAATTTATTCTTTTACTAATTTCCACTCATTTGAAGGTTTGCTTTCTCCTAATTTGTTGAAAGAAACAACATAATAAAGAGTAACATTCTCCGTACTTAATTTGGAATCAACAAAACTTAATGTTGATTTATTTACTTTTCCAATTTCAACCGGTTGTTGACCTGGTACTCTTCTATATATTTTGAATTCAGTAGCATTTTCGGAAGTAGATTCCCATTCTAATTTTACTTGGTTATTTTCTTTGTTTCCTCTTAAATTATATGGAGAAGCTAAAGAAAAATCTTGATTTACAAATTCTACAGTATTTGTTTTATATACTTCTATTCCTTTTGAATTAACAAATGATACGAAATAAGTATACTTACTGTTTTTTTCGATTGATGTATCAATGAATGATTGATTAATTGGATCAATCGTTACCTTATTCAATTGTTTTGGTTTTGAATCGCCTTCTTTTACTCTCATTATATTTAAACCAACAACACCATCAACTGAAGACTTCATCTCCCAACCAAGTAATACTCCTTTATCAATGGTATTTGAAGACAATACAACCATCGGCATTTGAACCTTCCCTTTTAGATGAATTGGTTGTACAATTGTTGGCGAACAAGGTTCTCCCAAGATATGTCCCGTATTTTCTTGACGAACAACATAACTGTATGTTGCACCAAGTTTTAGAGTTGAATCTTTATCTAGATATTGAAATACGCTATCATTTTTTTCAAAAGGTAAAAAATCACTAATTTGTGAATAATCTCCATCTATTCCTTCACATCTATAAATATAAAATCCTCTAAGGTTTTCACCATTCGGAATCCAATAAACATCTACACCTTTTTCAGTTGCTTTAGACATCGCTCTAACAGGAGCAGCTGGTGGAGTATTTCCATTACAAATTGCAAAAGACTTATTCGTAAAAATAGAAGCTCTACCCAATCGATCAATTACTTTTAATGTGTAAAAATAACGTTGTCCAGGGGCAACAGTTTTATCTAAAAAAGATGTGTCATTTGCTGAAAGAGAAATGATTTTTTCATAATTACCATCAAAGTCATTCCCTTTGTAAACTTCTATTGCATCTAATTCATATGAATTTTCAATTTGCCATGATAATCGAATACTATTTAATGAATCTACTGCTTCAGCTTTAAAATGAGTTGGCAACATTGCATCTTTGCCTAATAAATTTGTTCCGAAAATGGTATCTGATTTCAGATTGTAATTCCCGTAATTGTTCGACGGTGATATCATGTAACGATACATTACACCTTTGCTCACATTATTATCTGTGAAAGCTAAAAAAACAGTGTCTTTACTTTGATAAATACCTTTTGAAAGTGCATATTCTTCTAATTTACCTGTTTCAGAATCTGATCGGTATACTTTAAAATGATGAGGTAAACGTATGTCTTTTGTTTGCCAAATAGAAGTGATCGAAATTCCATCTGTCGTTTGCTTATAGAATTTAGGTTTGCTATATGTCATCATTTCTGGATAGGAAACTTGATTTGTCGTTAATGTTTCAACTACGTTATTTGAAGCATCAACAATTGAGATACGATATAGATATTTTTGGTTTTTCACCGCTGTTGAATCAAAGAATATTACACCAAATCCAGCAGCTACATAATTCAATGAAAGATGTTTTTTTATTGAATCCCAATTTTGTGACTTATTATAAGCTGACCAAGCAGCTAAAAGCTCAGTATTATTCACTTCAGTTGCATATGGATATTTGAAAGCTTTTGCTCTAGCAATAAAATCTTCAATATGATCAGGAGTCGAATATTTTCCAATCTGTTTAAAATTATTTTCTGTTGCATTGGAACGCTCAATCAAATATGAAACACCATTCTTGTATGAGATACTTTTATTTGTTGGGTGCAATGTATTTAAAAGATAAATTCCAACTTCACTTCCAAATGCATTTTTCTTTTGACTAATACTTGTAAAAACAACCATCAGTCCGATTATCGTAAGATAAATTCTATTCTTCATATTTTAATTTTTTATTAGTTAATGGCTTATCGTTCAAATCAATGGAAATTCCATTTTTTACCTTCGACTTTTAAGCCATCACCTCTTTTATAAGTAGCAGTCAAAATAATATCCATGCCTTTACTCCAAGAAGTAGTTTCACAGAACCATCCATCACAGTCACTATCACATAAACCACCACCAACATAAGCAGTACCTTGTAAATCCATGAATACTTCACCTTGTAAGGTTATGTTTGCATTTTCAATAGCATCTTTAATACCACTCATCATCTGAACTGGATTCAAACTTAAACCAGGAATATTTAAATCTATATGTCCATACATACCAGCTCCAGCTGTCGCTTTGAAATCAGCTCCCACACATGCAATACCAATAGAAGCACCTGCTCCAGCATGGATATAAGCATAAATTTGTCCACCTAAATCATAGCTGATTTTTGGATAGTCTAAACTCAAACCAGTATAACAATTCATGTGAATTGCATGCTCTAATGTACAATGAACAATAGGATCTAAATCAATATCAATCTGTGGGATAATTGGAACTGGCATTGCCGCTTCAGTGCAGAATAATGCTCCAATATAGTTTCCTTTTGGAAACGGATCTGGTAATAATTGTTGGTAGAAATATTGAGCTAGTACATTTTGAATATTTCCTGAAATACTTCCTTTTCCTACAAAGAATCCACATTTAGCACTATTAACAGGTGAATTTTTAATATTCGTTGCAATTGTACTTCCGAAAATATACCAATCTCCTCCTCCTAATTTTAAATCTACATCTCCTGCCAAATGACAATTACTCAAATCTCGATCGATATGTAAACTTCCAACTAATGCTTTTTGACTAAAATCATATGTTAAACTTCCCGTTCCTAATCCATCTATTGCAATATTGTTTACACCAACACTGTGATTATTCGCTACAATATCTCCTTCAACTTTGAATTTCATGTGCTTTTTATCATCAGAAAGACCTTGTAAACCGTAAACATCTCCTTCAAAAGCAAAATTATTCCATTCCGCATTGTTCGGTTTGATGAACATTGAACCTGAAATTTTCTCTAATCCACTAGCACCGCCACTGTAAACAAATTTCTGAGTATTCCCATCTACAATAATTGAGGAAGTCAAATTCGTTTTCATAAAGGTGACATCAAATGCATAATTTACAGAAGGGTTTTGATCATAAATCTTACCATGTAAAACCAATTTATTATCCGAAAATTCTTGATTTTTGGTATCAAAAATAACTTTTACTCCCATTGTATTCATTGAAAGGTTAGCAAATAGCTCATCTTGAGGCAATAAAGTAAGTCCGCTCGGTTTAGCTTCATATCGCAATGTGAAAGCATCAACTAGATCACTCATTTTTGCAATTTGTAAATCCAATTTTCCTCTAAAATTAATTGCCCCAGTAGTAGCATACGCCATTGATGGGTGAAACTTAGTCACTCCATGAAGTGTTACCCATGGAGTTGATTCACTAATCATAATAATATTTTCATCATCTGAACCTTTACTGTATAATGAAATGTTTTTCAAATTAATCTGATCAGCAATTGCTAAACCTGGTAACTTTTTAATTGATGTCAAAACGTCTCCTTTCAAAGGAAGCATTGATAATGACCAAGAACCTGTAGGTCCGAATGCTTGATCATATCCAAATGAAACAGAAGTATTATTTTTGTCTAAATTTAAAGGAATATTTCCCCCCAATTTTATAGCATCAACATCATACGTTCCATAATTGAATCTTGTATTGTCAATTAGAACTTCTTTAGCTGGAACTGTTATAGCACCTGCTAAAATTTTACCTGTAGCAACTAAACCACTTTCATTCAATGTTAACTTTGTAATATTGAATTTCCATTTGTCCATAGATATATCAACCGGAGTTGTTGAGTAGAAACTTTCAACTTCTGTTGTAGAAACATTTAACGTTCCAACATTCAAATTAATATCTGGTTTTTGTAATTGAGAAATATTTGTATGAATAATTGTATTTAAATGCAAACCATCTTTATCAAAAGTAGAACCTTCAATTATAGCTTCAGAATTATATCTTGAATGAAGAGTATAGAAGAAATTTTTATAATTCCACTTACTTGTTTTAAAACTAGTTCCTAAAGTTGATGAAGTTGTTCCATCACTCATAAATAAATCTAAAAACTCAGCAATATCAACTCCAGCTGTTTTTCCAGTGTAACTCAATGTATTTAAATAAATTGAATTGTCAATATTTTGAATTGTAAAACCTTTTTTAAACATCGCTGGTTCTAATCCAACAGGAGCTTGAAGTTTTCCGGAATTTTCTGAAATCTTCTTTACAAATGTTCCAAAAGCTGAATAAGAATAAGCATCATAAGAATTAAAAACTGAAATCGCTTTTAAAGTAGTTGTACTCCAAAAATCAGTTTTTGGAACAGCCAATGCTATTCCTGTTGATCCTTTTAATGATGCGGAAGGGATGATTTCGACAAATTCAAAACCATAATTATTGTTTTTATTAATACTAGCCACCCCTGTATTAACAGATGGGATTTTAAAAATAGTATTACCAGTTTTCACTAAAAGATTACCACTTATATAGAATTTACCAAGATTTGGTCCTATTCCCATTGTTATTGTAGTAACTTCAATCGGGAAACCTACTAGAGAAGTAATATCCATTGCACTGAAATAGTTTACTTTCATGTTAATTTTTGCTCCTTGGTAAGTTGCTACATTCACAGTTTTTTTACTTCCGTAATAATTTTTCATAGTAGTCGGAGGAATTGCTACGATTACATGCGATCCATCTGCAGGAACACCCATTATTTCAGCATCTCCATTAACATTTGTATAAACTTCTGGAACTGTATATTCTAATCCTTCTACATATAATTTTACGTTAGCTGCTGGTTGGCCTTTATCATCATCTACATGACAAATGATTTTCTTACATGGTTTTAATTCAAAATTAAAAGTATGAAGATATTTTGCTTCATCTTCTATAGAAACAATTTTAGATTCATAACAATTTCCTTCTGCTAACGATTCTATTTTTACCAAGAAACTTTTTGCTGATGAAGGGAAATCTAAACTTGCTTGATAAACTTTAACAGATTGATTATTGTTATCTTTTTCATTCACTGTTGAACTAACAGAAGGAATTTCTGGGTTCGTGTTTAAAATAGTCGCACGAATTGGAATTGTATTTTTCACATAATCACTTCCTGGGAAATGAGCTCTAATAACGATATGATGTTGTCTTTTCTTCACTTTAAAAGTAAAGTTTGGCTGACTGCCCAAAATTGGAATATCATGATAATCAATTAGTGTCTCATATTTATCGTTATCAAATGGATAAACAGTAAACTTCACATTATTTGTAAAAGGGGCTGACATTATTAATTTTTGCCCAGTTGCAATAGGTCCAGGAACATTCATATTCCCTATCTTAATCATTCCGTATTGCTCTTCTGTTTCTGACCAACTAAAATCATCACCAACTACAATCTTTGCGTGAATAAACTCTCCTGTCTCTGCATCAACAACTTTTCCTAAAACAGTAGCAGGTAAGTTTAAAAACACCTTACCTAAGGCTGCTTTTTGACCTTTTTTAAGCACAGCACCACCATTCACAAAGAAACCGTAAGGAGTAAATCCGTTTTTACTAAATAAAACAAGCTTTCGATTTGTTTTGGATGGATTGCTGGTGTTAACATTAAATAGAAACTTTCCATTCGCACCTGTTACCATTGTTGCTTCGGGCATTAATCCATCTGCTTTTAAAGTTCCACAAAACCAAGCTCCAGAAAAACCATTCAATCCAAAAGATGCATTGTTTACAGCATCATCTGGAATATCATATACTTCTACTTTTACCCCATTTAATGGATTTGTACTATAATTACTTTCTGGATAAACTGCTCCTGAAATTACTGGTGTTTGAGCAAACGTGTATATTTTATCTGAAATAATTAATTCGTGTAAATCTTTTTGTTTATTATATGTTTTTAAAAATCTCTGACTATTATAATAAGTTTCTTGTTCATTTGTTTGATCTAAACAAGCTTTCAAAACATTCACATTTTCACTGCTATAATTATCAAAACTTTGTTCACCCGATTCTGTAAAATAATAATATCTATCATTTGAATTATTCGGATCATTTAATACTAAATGTTTAAATTGACAAATACCTCCTGATAAAGAAACTGTTTCATCAATAACTTGAAATTTGTATCCTCCACTCTCAATTTCTTTTCGAGACATTGAATAAATTTTATTTTGATTTCGAGGAAAATCGCTCGGTATTTTAGTTGGTTTAATACATAAATAAACTTTTTCACCGGATTTTTTTACAGGATTAAAAAAACCTCCACTTTCAAAAATATTTATATCATTATTTATGGCACGAACTCCATCAATTTTGACATTTGCTTCTCGAACAAAGGAATATAAATCACCTAATTCATAATTGTAACCAGGTTCGACCAATAAATCTAGATCTGGACTATAATAATATGGACTTTGAACTACGATTCTTAAAACATAATATTCTTTTCCTGAAATTTGTTTTGTAGAACCATCTTTTGCATAATAATCACCCGTTGAATTTTGGTATTGATTCATTCCATTTGCTCCCAACATTAAAAAGGATGTATTACCAGTATTCAACGTAAACTCTCCATCAGCATTTGTTGTTCCTGCTGCAAAATCATAACTATTTCCATTGATTGGGTAAATCTGTTGATCCGCATCACTTTTAATGACCCATTGTCCAACCAATTTGATTGGAATATTTGCTAAAGGAGCAACGGTTGCATAATCCATTGTACCTCCATCATTTGCAAATACTCTTTTAAGTTTTCCACTGATAGCTAATGATACATGATAAGGTGAAATATCTAATTCTTTCTTTACAAATTGACTCATGTTCATATCAAATTGCATCATACCGTAACAATCATTACCTGAACATGCTGACCAATTATATTTTACAGGTTGATATTTTACATTTTTAGCATCTTTTGGTTCAGCATAGATGTAATAAGGATCTCCGTAATAAATCCCGTCTCCAGCATATATATTCTGAATCAAATCATTAAAGGTTACACTTTCGTTTTGTTTAGCTGTTTTTTGAGCGTATACCCAGTATTGTCTGTTATTGATAATTTTAGAAATTGGTTGACCATTAACACCACATTCATTAAAAGGAGTATTAATTGATTTTTTCTTTTTTAGCACATAAACGACCACCTCATCTGATACTTTACCTTCTGTGGGAATTAGTTGATTTTTATAGTAATCTTTCGATTGATTATAGTTTTTTAAATTAACTTTTAATGAGTAATTTTTAGCTTGTTGAGCGGTGAAAATATTATCAATTAATGTTTTACCGGTTACAAAAATCACTTGTCCACCTGAATAGTAATAGTGATTGTCATACCTAATCCAAAGTCCAGTTACGAATGCAGCTCGATGAGATTTTCCATCTGTACTTTCTGCAGCAGAAACATTGAATGTATCAATTATTTGTGATTGAAAAGTTGAAGGTATATTAAAACTATAATTACCTAATTCATCTGTCATAGAGCTAGCAATAACCTGTCCAACATTCATCGTTTTTGGATATTTTGGATCTGGTTTTATTGAACCCATTAAAAACTCACTTGATTGAAATGGGCTAATACTATCCACCATTGCATACTTTAAAGTTCCATTACTTTCTTTTCCAACTACCTTTTTGACTTTAAAAACTTCAGCTAAAGACGAAGTCTCAATTAATTGAATTGGAGTGTTTTTTAATGGATAATAAACAATATTTCCTCTAACACCATTATGTGCTGGAACTGTATTTTCCTCTACGAAATAATAATTCGCTTTTCCAGAAATATGTGATTCAGTTGTTGATGTTATATCATCTTGATTAATTGTTGAATTATCCGATTTGTATTGAAAAACACAAACTTCACTTTCTCCATTGTTTTTGAATTTAATTTTATTATTTAAATCATAAGCTTTCACTCTCCACGCGTATTTTTTACCAGGCTTTAAAACTGGATCAATCGCAGTATATAAATAATTAATACTTGAAACTGATTTTTCGAAGAAAGCCGGTGTAGTTTGCGAATTAATCGCATCGTAAGGATTTTGAGTGTCTAACAATTCTACAATCTTCAATAAATAACGTACACTTGATGTCACACCTGGATTATACGTCCAGCTAAACATCATATTTTGAGGTCTTGTTTGTAGTATTTCCGCATCGCAAACTGGAGCTGTCAACATTGGTGGATTTACATGCTGTATCATAATTGGAGAAGAACAACTTTCAACTCCTATCATTTGACGCGTTTGATAGTCATAAGCTTGCAAACAGATTCTATAATTTCCTTCAGGAACTCCATTTGTTCTAATGACATTTTTAATTGAAACTCCAACTATATCAACATTTCCCCAATCAAACATATCTTGTAAGTCCATTCCTTTTAAAACGGTAGGAACATTTGCTTGAATTACAAATGGTTGAGAAGGATAATGACTGTCTCGGGTTTTAATACTAATTCCATTGTCACCAATAATGCTTCCATTGAAGTAGATTTGGTATGTTTCTCCAGGTGCTCCAATAGCCGTTACTGTCATAACAGTTTGATTATCATAAATAAAATAATCTGTCAAATAAGGAGAATATGGTGGCATCGCAGCAATATTAACGATAACATTACTAGGCGTTTGCCCGAATGAAAATGCGCTAAGAAGTTGTAGCATAACAACTAAAAATGCGATTTTGAAATTAAAAAACAACAGTTTCATAGTTTTGTAGTTTATTAAAAATTATAACGGTACTGAATCATACCGGTGAACTCATTAAAGCTTTTACCCGCAGCTGTATTTTTTGATTGATTGATCAACCAATTTAATTGTAAACGAACGGATTGTTTTTTTGTAATTGTGTAATTATTTCCTGAAGAAAGTGTCGTTAAAAAACCATTAGAAACACCGTTAAATTGTGTGATATTTCCAACTAAATTAAAATCTGAACTTAGTTTGTCTTTTAAAAATGATCTTGATGTTCCTACTGTTGCTCCCATCATTGAGATTTCTCCAGAAATGGTTGTACTTTGATTATAATTCAAACCAAATAAGTAAGCTGTTTTCTTTTCAATATCTGATAATGAATAATTTAAATTTCCGAAAATCATGCTCATTTCAGAATAATTGGATGTAAATGTGTTTCGATCATTCAACGTCTGATTTCCTAGAATTAATAAGATCGAATGTGCTTTATTTCCTTTTTGAAAGAAAAAATGAGGTGTAACCGTATATGAATTGCTTATCTGATTGATACGGTTGGTGTCGCTTAATGATTTTGTACCTGCTCGTTGCGCTGTTCCATAATTGGAAACATTGAAATCGATTCCGAAATGTTTATTTAAAATATAATTTACAACTATGGAATAAATATTACGTTGGGTTGTAGCAACTTTTTTACGTGAAATGTTATCATTTTGAATACCGTAACTTCCATTCAAATTCAATTTACTCTTGAATAATTTTGCCGTAAACGTTCCTGTCATTTGCTCTAAATCCGATTGAAAAAAGTATGCTCCCATGCTTTTATAATCAGGTTCTATTCTTCGGTATTTTCCTCCGACACTAAAATATTTATGTTTGTATTTTACTTGTGATTC